>NZ_QEHP01000139.1:58980-82818 GCF_003094695.1 Chryseobacterium sp. HMWF035
GATAGTCCGAAAAATGAATTAGTACCTTCAAAAAAAGCTACTGGTATGGGATACTTGTTATATACAAGAGATAAAATAAGCAACAAATCCTGTGGAATTATTAATGATGACTATTTTGTTGTTAATATTAAAACATTTACAGAATCCTTACACCATAACTCCTGTCTTCACAAGAAAATTTCCATAGATTCCGAAGGAAACATAAAAAATTGCCCTTCTATGCCACACAGTTTTGGTAATATTAAAGATACAACTTTAGAAAAAGCATTAGCGCATCCAGATTTCAAAAAATACTGGAACCTTACCAAAGATGAAATAGAAGTCTGTAAAGATTGTGAATTCCGATACATTTGTACAGATTGCAGAGCTTATACCGAAAGAACCCATACCAATGCAGAAGGATTAGATATATCAAAACCTTTAAAATGCGGGTACAACCCTTATACCGGTGAATGGCAAGAATGGAGTACCAATCCGTTAAAAGAAAAAGCCATTAAATATTACGGAATGGAAGAATGGGTAAAGAAAAATTAAAAACACATTTAATTGAAAAAAAAATTTCCATTCTATCGCCAACCCGATACCAAAGACTGCGGTCCTACCTGCCTTCGTATTGTAAGCAAACATTATGGCAAAAGTATATCTTTACAGCAAATCCGTAACCTCTCTGAAACAACAAGGGAAGGAAGCAGTTTACTCGGATTGAGTGATGCAGCGGAAGATCTCGGTTTCCGCTCTTTGGGCGTTCAGATTAATTTTGAATCGTTAGCGGAGGAAGTTCCTCTTCCGTGTATTGTCCACTGGAATAAAAATCACTTCGTGGTTGTTTATAAAATAGACAAAAACAACAAAGTTTATGTTTCCGATCCGGGCTATGGACTGATTACTTATACCAGAGAAGAATTCATCAAGTTATGGATCGGTGAAAATGCCAATGAAAAAACAGAAGAAGGTATTGTTCTTATTTTAGAAACAACTCCTGCTTTTTTCCAGACAGAATTTGATGATCAGGAAAGTAAAGCCAGTTTTTCTTTTCTTTCAAAATATGTACTGAAATATAAATCGCTGGTTGTACAACTTGCAGTAGGACTTTTGGCAGGAAGTTTACTTTCTCTAATTTTCCCTTTCCTTACCCAGAGTATTGTCGATGTTGGTATTCAGAATCAGGATCTCAATTTCATTTATCTTGTTCTCTTAGCACAGGTGATGCTTTTTATGGGAAGAATGGGAATTGAAATGATCCGAAGCTGGATTTTGCTACATCTTTCAGCAAGGATTAATATTTCTATTATTTCCGATTTCTTTATCAAACTCATGAAGCTTCCGATCAGTTTTTTCGATACAAGAATGACGGGAGATATCATGCAGAGAATTAATGACCATCACAGAATCGAGCAGCTTCTCACAAGTTCTTCGCTGAACACCCTGTTTTCATTGGTCAATCTTATTATTTTCAGTATTGTACTGTTATTTTATGATTACAGGCTGTTTATCGTCTATCTTATCGGAGCAGCGGCTTACATCGGATGGATCAGTTTTTTCCTAAGTAAAAGAAAAGAACTTGATTACAAAAGATTTTCACAGGTTTCTCAGGAACAGAGTAAAGTGATTGAGCTGATTAACGGGATGCAGGAAATTAAAATGCATAATGCCGAGAAACAGAAACGATGGGACTGGGAATTTCTTCAGGTTAAATTATTCAAGCTGAGAATAAAATCTCTGTCTTTGGAACAATGGCAGTCCGTAGGAGGAAACTTCATCAATCAGATGAAAGATATTTTTGTGAGTTTCCTTTCTGCAAAACTGGTGCTTGACGGAAATCTTACTTTAGGAATGATGCTTTCTGTTCAGTATATCATCGGGCAGTTAAACAGTCCATTGCTTCAGCTGATCGATTTTATTAAACAGTTTCAGGATGCTAAAATTTCTTTGGAAAGGCTAGGTGAAATTCATGATAAGGATGATGAGGAGAATAAGGAAGAGCAATATTCCCACGAAATTCCGGAAAAAGACATTCTGGTGGAAAACGTTTCATTCAGATACACAGGCTCTGATGTTCCGGTTTTTGAAAATCTTACATTGAGCATTCCTTTTCAGAAAACGACGGCCATTGTTGGAGCCAGCGGAAGCGGAAAAACGACACTTTTAAAACTTTTAATGAAATTCTACGAACCTTCTCAGGGAGAAATTCGATTGGGGAATACAAAGCTTAACAATATTTCCCCGAGATTCTGGAGAGATCATTGCGGAGTGGTGATGCAGGAAGGCTATGTTTTTAATGACACTATTGCCAATAATATTGCAGTAGGTGAAGATTATGTAGATAAGCAAAAATTGAGGAGATCCGTAGAAATCGCCAACATTAAAGAATTTATTGAAGAACTGCCATTAAGCTACAACACGAAAATCGGAAATGAAGGTTTGGGAGTAAGTGGCGGACAAAAGCAGAGACTTTTCATTGCAAGAGCGGTTTATAAATCTCCTGATTATATTTTATTCGATGAAGCAACTTCAGCTTTGGATGCAAACAATGAGAAAGTGATCATGGAAAATCTTGAACAGTTCTTCAAAGGAAAAACAGCAGTAGTGATTGCACACCGGCTTTCCACCGTAAAACATGCCGATAAAATCATTGTTTTAGATAAAGGAAAAGTAGTGGAAGAAGGAAATCATGCAGAATTGGTTGCTTTGAGAGGAGAATACTACAGACTGGTGAAGAATCAGTTAGAACTTGGAAATTAAGAGATACGTAATGGCAGAAAAAGACATTTTAGATAATATTGAGCTTCGTTCTGAAAGTGTTCAGGATATTCTTACCCAGCCTCCTCATTGGATGATCCGGTGGGGAAACACCATCATATTTTTAATTTTAGTGCTTATCTTAATGATGAGCTATATTATTAAGTATCCTGAATTTGTTCCGGCTCCTATTGTGGTTACTTCTCAAAATCCTCCTGAGAAATTACAGGCAACCATCAATTCTAAAATAGAAAAGATCTTTATTAAAAACCATCAAGAAGTTAAAAAAGATCAGGTATTGATGATCATGCAGTCCACCGCTGATTATAAAGATGTCTTAGAATTAAAAAAGCTGATGGATTCCATTACTCTTGATCAGCTACCCTCTTTTCCCTTGCATGAGGCTTCGCGATTTAAATTAGGAGAATTGCAGGAAGACTATAATCAATTTGCTAAAGCCTTTCAGGACGAAGCTTTATTTATCAGATTGCAGCCTTATGCGCCGGAAAATCTAGCCGCCAATCAAAGCCTTTCTGAGTATAGAAACCGTATAGCAACACTAAGACAACAGAAAAGTCTGGAACTTGCTAAATATGAACTGACCAAGAAAAACTATCAGCGTTCACAGGAATTGTTTAATCAAGGCGTAATTGCGTCCGTAGAATTGGAAAATGAAAAAATAAAATACCTTCAGGCGCAGCAAAATCTTCAAAACCTGAACATTTCCATATCTCAAATAGAAGAAGGAATTTCTAATTTAAACAAAACAAAAAGTGGAGCGTCCATCAGTACAGAAAAAGACAAGATCACGTATTCTTCTCAAACCTTACAATTATTTGAACAATTAAGAAAATCGCTCAAGCAGTGGGAACAAAGTTATCTGGTGATATCCAATACGGAAGGTGTGGCAAGTTTTCAGCAGTTTTTCGGCGAAAACCAGTTTATTAAAGCGGGTGATCCTATTTTATCTATTTTACCTAAAAACAAAGAAGCACTAGTAGGAAGAATGCAGGTTCCGGCTACCAACTCAGGTAAGATTGCTTCAGGTGAAAAGGTTTTGATTAAGCTCGACAATTACCGTTATCAGGAATACGGAATTGTAGAAGGAAAGGTTCAGAATATTTCCATTGCTCCTGATGATAAGGGAAATTATTATGTAGATGTGCTTCTCCCAAAAGGATTGAAAACTTCTTACAATAAAAATCTTACTTTCGATAAGGAACTGAAAGGTAATGCGGAAATTGTTACTCAGGATCTGAGATTGATTGAAAGGTTTTTTTATCAGATCAGAAAGTTATTGGGATATCAGAGTTAAAGTAGTATCATATGCATAAATCAGTAATGACTTTAAAATAAAAACATATTATATGATTGAATTAGTTTTGGCTATTGCTTTATTTATAATGGAATTGATGTATTCTGTCTTTCGTATCTAATAAAATTCAAACAAAAAAGCAGGCATGACGTACCTGCTTTAGTATATCACAAAAACACAATATACTGTATATCCTGTAGGTTTAATGGCGATGAAACATTACAAATCATTACTTTCGTTTTCTTCCCATTGAAAGCAATACCTGTATATACAGCAGTGATTATCTTAGCTTTTTGCCTTAAAAAAGCAAGTCCCGTTTTCAGAATAGAATTGACAATACCATGTAATCTTGTATTGCTCAGGACAAACATGAAAGAAGTTTATTTTTTTCAAAAACTCCGCTGGTCAAAACCAAGCGAAGTTTGTTGTTTTAGATTCAACTATCCGTTTTACAAAAAGCATGAAGATACTTTTCGATGGTAGAGACTGAAATACCCTCTACGGGATTGTGGTTTTTAATCATTTCGTACAATGCAGGAATGAATTTTTTGCGGTCAAACAAGGTCTCCCCTTCCGTAGCTTCCAGTTTTTTAGCCTGGAATTCAAAATCTGATTCTTTCCATATAATGGCTGTTTCCAAATTTGAAATTCTTTCGATAATCTCCTGATGTTCCAGATTCGGAAAGACAGGAGTTCCTACATTTTGGGATACGAGAACCAATACCTGGCTTTCTTTAGGGATAAAAGGATTAACAATAAACGCCGAAGCCTCTTTTCCGTTCTCAGCTTCTACTGTTCCAAATTCATACTTTACAAAATGAAATTTTCCGTTGCTCATAACTTTTTATTTTTATTTTGGTTAAGAGGAAGTTATACGGATTTGAAGGTCTTTTTCAACAGGATTTTATTTTAAAAAAATCCCTTTGTAACAACAAAAGGATTAATAATTTTGAATCTCAGGAAAAACAAAGAATCTTTGTACTAATATTCCGAAGCGAACATAAGGGTGCAATGATTGTCTTCGGGAAGATACTTTCCGCTTTCAATCATTGATTTATCAAGCTGGTCAATAAAGAATAGTTTTTCTCCCGTTTCGGAGTTTAGGAAAACCTGCAGATAATCAAGATTTTCTTCCTGTGCTTTGGTTTTGATATACCTGTAAATATCACCAATCTCCTGTTCACTAAGTTTTTCACCGATTCCTCTGGTAACATAAAATGAACCTGAAAACAGGTAATTCCCCTCTTGTTCCTGTGGCTGGTGTTGCCAGACGTCTAATGTATTCATTGTATGTAGTATTAATAATAGGTGGTAAGCATATTTATCAGGGAGAAAATTGCAAGGGATTTACCATTTTTGGTGTGATGTATATTGTCCCCTTTTGGATTTATTTTCTCTTGCAATCTGTTTTTCATTTGATTAGTCTCAATGGTTGTTTTATTTATTTTCATTAATTCTATGAAATCCTATACTTTAAAATCATTCAACAGCGGTCAGGTCACTTTGCCGAAAAAGTGGAGAGACCAATTCGATACCGACCTCTTTATCGCAGAAGAAACCAAAGAAGGACTATTGATAAAGCCTATTCTTGGAAACTCCCCTTCCCAGACTGCTGAAAAAACAATTTCAGATTTTATTGAGAATTTTAAAATCCAAGCTCAAAAACAAGGTTTTTCACAAAAAGAAATTGAGGAGATGGTTTCAAAATTGTAAAATCAGGCTAAAAACAGTTGATAGAAGTTCATATTTTTGGAAAATGTAAAGCCTATTTTTTAAGCAACGTATAGAAAACGAAGTTCAGGACTTCGTTTTTCTCTTTTTCAAAAAATAAAAATTCCCTTGCATTCATGAATTTAATAAATACTATCATTTTAGTTAATTTGATTACAAGAGGTTTTTATTTCTTATCCACGCACCCCTATGAATACAAAAACCATCATCAAAAAATTAAAGGTAATCGCCAATGAACCTGCCGACAGCATCAGAAAGGAAGTGGCAAAAGAATGCTTTAATCACGACAGTATAGAATATTTTTTCTCAGATCTCTGTACGTATGGTTGTTCCTGCTGAATGTATGGGGGGTTAATCTACCGTAAAGATACCCACAATTTTTACGACAAATACTATGATGAAATCGAAGAGCTTAGGGAAGAATACGAGCAAAATACAGGTATGCCCATCAAAGTAGAAGGCGACTTAAAAAAACTTCTTTGCGTGGTTTGCCTTTGAAGAAACTGCATATCAGTTAGCTAATGAATTAGGATTAAACGGATAAATGTCAAGGCGTAAATGAAAAATGACCTTGAATTAATTAATTTAATCAATACAACTAATTTAGTCAATTTGACTAATCCTTTTATCTCTTTCCCCACACCCCAATGTTAGAAAACGAACTTATCAGTCAACTTCAAATGATTGCTAATCAAAAAGAAGAAAGCATCAGAAAAGAAGTAGCAAAAGAATGTTTAAAATCACACGAAGTAAGGTATTTCTTTCAAAAGCTCTGTTATGAAGGCTCACAAAGCGGAATGATTGACCAACTGAAAACTTTCCTACAAGCTCATATTTTCTTTGACAAATATCAGCAGGAGATCAACGCCCTTACCATGGAATCTAAAGAAAATATTTCAACCCCTTTAATTATTACATGAGATATTAAAACTTCACTTGCCTATTTCGCTTTTGATGAAATCGGATACAGGTTAAGCCAGGAACTCGGATTGGAGCTTTAGGCTCTTTTTTTAATTTCATTTTAAATCTTTAATTTTCTATTTTTCATATTTCTCCAAATTCTTTTTCCAATCTTATATCTAGGGCAATTTGTAAATATTTGTTGACGATCCCTTTTTCGTAATCTTTTTCCACCAGCTTGTACATAAAGGTGTTATTTTGCCTAAGCTCCTCTACGACGGACTCCGTAAATTCGGGGGTCAAGAACTCCTCTCTTAAGATTTTAAGTTTCTGCTCTCTTTCCAGAGCTAATTTTTGCTTTTCCTCTTCTTCCGATTGTTGTTGTACTTTGGACTGAGCTTTTTTTACTTTTTTAGCGATCTGCTCATTAATCTCTTCTTTATAATACCCATCTTTTAAGGCTTTGAGAAAAAATCCGCTTTTCTGTTTGACGGCGGTAGTTTTAAAATAGTGTTTGCAGTATTTCAGGGTTTGTTTAATATAGTCTTCATCATATTCGCTCAAAATCTGATTTTCAAAAACACTTTGGGATACGCCGAAAGTCTTGATTTCACCGTGCCAAAAGTTTATTTCAGACGAATCTTCTTCGTTCTGTGCGAAGTTTTCTTCTTGAATTTCGATAACTGATTTTTTGTTTTTGTAGATGATAAATGCGAGCTTTTCGACATTTCTTGAGGTTTCAGAGATTTCATCGAAAGTAAAACGGATGTCTGTGTGCTTCTCAATATCTTCTTGTGCCTTGAGCAGAATTCTCTGTTTAAAGTTGGCATATTTGCTGTATTTATCTTCAATGCAGAGAATCTGCTTCAACTCCTCTACTCCGAAAATTCTCTTTCCTATTCATTCATAGGATTTTAGAAGCTCGTACATTCTGATGCTATGCCCTGAAGATATTTTCAAAATGTTTTTTATATCGTACATCAAATATTTATTTTTCAGCTGGAGAAGATAGGGTTTCAAAATTGGATGGAAACTGACTTCCAATGAGCCGCGACCATCGACTGCATATTTAAAAGAACTGACCAGAGTGGTTTTAATTTCTTTTTCAATATTGTCCTCCTTAATCGGAATCGTGATGATTTTCTTTAACATAGAGGAAGTAAGCTGGTTTAATTCTGCATATATTTTTTTAGATTTGATCTGAAAGGTCTCTATTATATTTTTAACAGGGATTTTATAGTTTTTAAAATCTTCGTCTCTATCATCTATCAGGCTTACAATCATGGTAAAGAGCCTTATTTCGATTAAAGAAAAGGAATATCTGGCACTTACCAGCTCATGGCTTTTCTTGACTTTGAGTTGTGTGTTCATTTTTGTAAGAATTACAAAGTAAATTGTATGATTATGTTGCCCCCTTTTTGTTATAGTCAGGTTCGTTCCCCCAATTTGTAGCCTTTATGCCCCATTTTAGTAGCTTAAGCACCCCCAATTTGTTATAGTTAGGTTCATATCCGTTATAGTTTACCCCCTTTTTGTTATACTTCACCCCCATTATGTTTTTTAAATCTCTTAAAATCCTTTGTGGTACTCATTTTTTTGTGGCTATAAACAATATAAATATTTCAATACAATAACATCTTAAAACAAGTAAATTAAAATAGTCGTTGTTTTATTTTGGGTTTTTGTTCTTAAAAAGAATAAATAATATAGTCTGAGACTCATTTTTTTCATGAGCTTATAGCTTTCGGTATATCGCTTTTAGCTTATGAACGGCTACAAAAAGGTGGCAAAAGTATAACAGAAAGGGGGTGTATAATTATTTTAACGGCTAGCTGTTTCGGGTGTATTTTCACTCCTCTGCATTTAAAATTTGAGGTTTCAGCTGGCAACAAGAATCACAAACAGGAGCAATACAATCGACACGGCAATGGAAATAATATAGTAGGTGGTAGCTTTTTTGGAGATTCCGAGCATTTGTCCATACATCTCGTTGATTTGGTTTTTAGCTTCCTGTTGGTTTATCAGCAGTTGCGAATTATCTTTTTTATAAAACTCAATGAGTTGATTGCTGGATTTGATTTCCTCTTCCTGTTCTTTGATTTTTAGCTGAAGCATAAATTTTTCCTTTACAAACTCTTGGGCTTCTCACTCCTCTGCTTCGGGATGTGTTTTTGAGGCATTGGAAGTAGAGGGAGTTCAGGGCTGATGATAATTAGGGTTCTGGATAAGATCTTCTTTCGTTTTTCCCAATTTATGCATGATCCTTTCAAAATCCTCTACCCTGATGTAAGATACTTTTCCTTTATCATTGATCTGGGTACGCATCTGAATGTTAAGCGATTTTACATATTTGTAAAAGCTGGTGTTTCCGATACCGAGCATCGCCTGTGCTTCTAACTTGGTGTATTCCATGATTTCCTCTTCTATTAAAATAACGTGAACTCGACGATAACTATATTGATAATCAACAAGCTATGATTCTTTCTTTTCAAAATTTGGTAAAATATATAAGTTTCGGCTAAAGCCTTCAAAGATTTTCTATTGAAAAGACGGGCTAAAGCCCGCCTCTATTGATATTACAAATAGTTTTTGATAAAAAATGTCTCCGAGTTCACGTTAAAATAAAATACTGCCCTCTAACTAAAAGTTATCACTCCCCTGTAACCGTTTCTGATAAAGGTTTTTCATGTTTATCCGTGTGGAATATTCGGGATTGTTCATTATTGAACGAGGCTCGGTTCATCCATGATCCCTGCTGAATACCGAAGGATTCAGGGATGGAATACGGGTTGAACCCTGTCCGAATGAAGGGGAGCGAGGGACTCATTAAATTATGAGTAAATAAAAGGGAAAATCAAGTGAATTTTAGGGCATCCGCCCGAATAAGGATTGAATTCACAGGAACTTTCTCCAAATGCAACCGTATTTATGAGTGTTCATACTGTATGCACCCATGAATCATGAAGGAGAAAGTAAGCGAATACAGTCGATAATATGGTATTGTGAAACATAGGTATTAACAGATAAAAGAGAGGAGTGTATGTCTGAATTTTGGTGTGTTCACTATGGATGATGCCGTATTCAGTGGTAAATAAAGAAGTTCTTTTTTTAATTGATGATAATCAAACTGTAAATAGATAATTGTCAAGCTAATTTTGAAGATGCTATAAGCGATAGACAGTAAGCAATAATTTGTTGTTGCTTAAAGCATATTGCCTGAAGCTTATAGCTTAAAACCATTGTTTTTTTATTTCATCCGCAATTCTAGCCGTCATCAGGGGAGGAACGCTCATTCCGCAGACGTAACGGGTTGATATGTTGCAGAAATCGAAATCGCTTGGAAAACTGCTCATGCGGATATATTCGGTGTCGTTAAGATTGCGTTTTTCGGGATAATACACTCCTGCACCGCTTGAAGTAAGCGTAGGAGCAACAATATCATCGTACAAAATATAGGTGCTAAAGAACGCATTGAAGGTATTTAAATTTCTGTATCTGGCATCCGCAAATTTTAAATTTTGATCTCCGTATTCTACATAAGGCCGTCTTTTTTCGATGGAAGGTCGCAGAGGAGTATGCGTGGTAGAGTTTTTATCGGCAATTGTTCCAAAATAAACAGGAGGTTCGTTGAAATTTAAAATTAATGGGGGGAGCTCCAAGCTCTCTTTTCCTGCGATAAAGAAGATGCGTTCACGGGCTTGTGGAACTCCCATCGTTGCGGAATTCAATCTGAAGATTTGTACTTGGTATCAAAGCAAATTAAGTCTTTCATAGATTTCAACAGCATATTTTTTGGCTCTTCAAGAAACCAAACCCGGTACATTTTCCATCACCACCACTTTAGGTTGCAACTTAGCAACAGTATCACAGAATACAAACACCAGTTCATCCAATATCTGCTTTTTCTGTCCTTCCTTAAATACTTTTTCTTTTCACCAACATTCTTCACGCTTTCAAGACATTGAAAAGGCACTGCAAGGAGGAGAACCATCCAAAATATCTAATTCGTAGAGTTCTTCCGGCAGGTCGGTTCTCGTGTTAAAGTCTCTGATGTCTTCGTGGTAGAAATATTCAGGAGAGTGATTCGTCTGGTAAATTTTTGCCATTTTGTTGTCGATTTCAACACCCCCCAAATGGTGGAAGCCTGCGAGCTTGTATCCCATTGTGGAACCGCCTCCGCCTACAAAGGTTCAGAATACCTTTAAAGTTCAGTCCTTATAATACAGATTCTTGTTGCAGGATTTTGGATCATCTTTTTGTAAGGTTCGGTTGTAACATAAATTTTTCATAGCTTTTTTTGATTTTGTTAATGGATAATTCTTCGTTTTTGAAGGCTTTTTGTTTTTTTCTCGGTTTGATGATTCTGTGGAGATTTCTTTTATTCATTATTTAAAAATTAAAGGATTAAAAGATGGAGAGATTTAGAAATTAGATGGTATTTATCTTGGCTCTTTTATCTTGGCTCTTTTATCTTGGCTCTCTTAACTTGATTCTATATTGGATAATTCGCCACCAACACTTCGGTTTTTCTTTTGGAAGTTCCCGACTGACTTTTATGGGACGCTGACAGAGGTTGGTTAAAGGTTTTTACATACCATCCGTATTCTTTGATAAATATATCCAGTATTTTGGAAGGGTAGTTACTGAGCAGAAATTTTCCTTTGACTTGCGATAATACGGTCAGATCACGGATAAAATCATCTTCATGGTAACCTCCGTAATGTCACTGGTTGGTATCAATATACGGCGGGTCTGCATAAATAAAGGCATCTTCCCTGTCTCTCGACTGGATGACACGGTGGGCATGGTTTTGTTCAATTTGAGTGTTTTTCAAACGCGCACTCATTTTTTCTTTGAAGTTTTCAATTTTATTTTGAAAAACAGAGGCACATCTTGGTCATTTATCGTAACCCCGACTTCCGACTTTACTACAAAATCATTGATTGCAGGAAACATAAAACGCCCAAGCCCTGAGGACAGGATTTTCGGCGAATAATCGTGGCGTCTCATAGATAAACAATGCTTTTTTATAGGTCTCCCTGCTGTGCAAAGTGCTTTCTATTTTTTCGTGGAGTGCCTCGTATTGGGTTTTCAAAACTTCATAGAAATTAACGACATTCATATTTACATCGTTGATGATTTCTGAAGGAGCAGGCTCTTTAGCCCAAAAAAGTGCACCACCTCAAAAGTAAGGCTCGATGTAGATTTTATGCTCCGGTATGAGTGGGAGGATTTCTTTGAGCATATTCTGTTTACCTCAGTAGTAGGAAATTGGAGTTTTTAATTTTGGTTTGATTTTGTGGGCGGTTGATGCTTGTTGGTCGTTTTTGTTCATTTTTGCTTTTTGTTTAGGAAATAAATTTTTGAGCCATCGGAAAACTAAAATCCAAAATTCCATCGGAGAAATCATCACCGGGATTTTTAGGTGGCATTTTTCTGATAGTATTACTTTTCCGATGATCTAGTAGAAATAAAAATCATAATGGTTCTTAAAACAAAATAGCCCGAGTAAAAACTGGGGCTATTTCATACTTCATGAGTGGAATGAAAAACATTCCGAGCCTTTGAATGCCAAAGGCTTCGTTTACTTTTTTTCCGGTTTCTTTTCCTCCTGCTTCTTCTCTTCAGGCTTTTTGTCTTCAGGCTTCTGACCTGAAGGATTCGGAGATTCCGAAACTTTAGCATTGGGAGGAGTATTGGGAGTGTTCTCTGTTTTGGGGTCTGATTCCAGTTTTTTTTCTTCTGCTGAGACAGGCTTTTGTTCTGTGTCGGTCTTGGGAGAGGATTCAGAGGTTGTATCAGCAGAAGAGTGTACTTTGGAATCAACCCACTCTTGTCGGGTAGGAAGCTGTAAGGCTTCTTTACTCCATAGGTTGGTAACGTATGAAATAATGCTGAAGTCGTCCCCGATTAACTGGAGGAGTTCTTCATTCTCCATTTCTACTAGGTTGTAGGCTTCTTCGGGGACTTCCCCACCGAAGTTATGGGTAATAATTTCGATCAGCTCTTTTCTTGAAAAGAATTTTACCATTTCTGAGCTGATGTTCTGATAACGTGGTTCCGATTTTACCCGGTCTTTTAGCACGGATGAAAAGATTTTCAAAAGTGCCGTTTTGTTTTCGTTCATAAATTTTAATTTTTGTTGTTATACATGAAATTTTGATTTTACATTTTGTTTTCTATTTTCTGTTCATACGAGAATATAAACTTCGGATTCACTACTTCGTAGATTTCCGTTGCATTCTTTTCATTGACCCATCCGTCAAAAGCGTCATAAGGCTTGAGACATAAATGGGTAACAATACGGTTTTCGGTCTCGATCAGTTCTCCCTGTAAAAGTTCTTTTTCCCTCTCGTATCCTTCGGAGTCATTCCGAGAATAATTAAGAATTTTCACCTTTCCTTCGGAGACTTTCTCGAATTCGACAGTCCAT
Source organism: Chryseobacterium sp. HMWF035 (assembly GCF_003094695.1). Classification (NCBI taxonomy): domain Bacteria; kingdom Pseudomonadati; phylum Bacteroidota; class Flavobacteriia; order Flavobacteriales; family Weeksellaceae; genus Chryseobacterium; species Chryseobacterium sp. HMWF035. The sequence continues at coordinate 72,099 of NZ_QEHP01000139.1, forward strand.
ACAGATGTGATAAGCCTTTTGGTTGCTTTCATATGTTTTGGTTTAAATTTTTAGTGAAGTTTGTATTATAGAAGATAGCAAACTGCCGAAAGCCAGATTTTTGGAGTCAGATATACCGACCGTCATTAACAGAATTTCGACAGCTATTACAAGTGATAATTGATGATCATTGATCGCTTATTATCGATTGTTATTCCACCAGATGATCGAAGCCTAATCTTTTATAGATTTCCATATTATGGTCAAAAGCTCCTTTGCAACGGTGATTGGGTTCCCTGTTTTCGCCTTCCGTTCCATGACAGATCTGATGGGCTTGAAACAGAGTTCTTTTAATGACCTCGTTAGCCAGTTTCATATCCTGATACAAACCTTTTTCATTGAGTTTAAAAGGACACGTCCTGCAACATTTTTTCATCACAGGAACTTTCTTTGGGTCGATTTCCATAGGATTGACAATTTGATACGTAATAAATGATTGTTGATGAATGATGGTATATTTGATAAGAACCCGGTAAACAATAATGAAGGCTTTTCCATTTTGGATAGGAATTATTTCTTCTACCGATTTATCGTCATCAAACAGGCTTCCGAGCATAAAGTTAATGAAGTCTTCAAATTCCAAAGGCTCTTCTACAAAAGTCTGAAGGTAGCTTTTGTGTTTGGCTTCATCAAGAATCATGATCTGCTTTACATAGGTTACGGATGCCATATTTTCATTCCTTTAACCAAATTTCTCTCGCTTTATCAAATCCTACCCATTGATGGTTTTCGTCATGTCCTCTTGAAGCGAGTTCATAACGGATGAGTTTCTTTAACGGGACTTTATGCTGTAAAATAAAGCGTAAAATTTCCCCGTCTGTTACCGAAATCATACCCATAATACTTTCCCAATGAGACAAAGGATCTTCGTCCGAACGGATTTTTTGGATCTGTTCAAAGCTCATTTTGGTGTAATCTTCAGGCAGAGGATAGTGAAACTCCATTTCCAGATCTTCCAGCATAAGCTGATTGGCTACGGCAAACTGATCTTCGGGAGCATCAAGTACCCCAAAGTGTTGGTTTTGCACTCTGTGTTTAAAGTTCAGCCATACCGCTTGGTCGATGGCTTTTTGCTGTTCTTCATAATATTCGATGAAGGGTTCAATTTTTTTGGGATTCATAAATTAGTTGTTGGTTGTAAGTTGATAGTATAGCTATTGGTAAATTATTAGATTGATACATTGATACATTATACTTTTTACAGGATCATTAATTTCAGTTCACTTTCCTGAATTTCATCCTGAGAGATCATGTCCGCCAGTTCTTCCTGTGCTTCCCACTCCGTTTTGTAGTATTTAGATAAAGGCGGTGCGGTGTATTTTTCTTCTTCTTTTACGGAAGATTCAAATACGGCATACAGAGGTTGCTCACTTCCTGCCTTACAGGACAACGCCCTGAAATTGCTGTAATCGTACTCGTCCCAGTCTGTCAAAATTTTTGTCATCAGATAATGGGTTTCGAGCTGGAGCTGGCACAGAACCTCATACACTTTCTGTGGAGTGATTTTATCTTCAATCTCCTGTTTCCATTTTTGGATGGTAAAGGACAGAATATGGAAATCGTCTCCGATGGCTTCGTGAAGTTCCAGCTTGTCCATCGTCTCCAAATCGTAATGTTCGGGTACTTTATCCAGATAAAGCCACTTCAGAATGTTCCGAAGTTCTTCTTTACTCAGAATATGGATGAATACAGGACTGAGATTTTCTACCTTGTCCCTTTCCATTCTTTGCTGAAGCATTTTCAGAAAGCATTGGACGAGGAGACGGTGTTTGTCTTGGGGTTTAAGTTTTTGCATTTTGTTTTTTAAGATGTTAGAAGTTAGATTTTAGACAGTAAAGCCTATGGCTTTTTGCAGAGGAAAACGAATTTGTTTTCATCGGGCAGGTTATCCAGCGGAAAGGATTGTTTGATTTTGACAGGATAATAATCGTTTTCTCCATCATAAAGAGGGAAAAAGCGGTCTTCTTCTGAAATTCCCAAAGTGTTGAGACCTTTGTAAACTTCAAAAGTATTTTTATCAAAATCAATCACATACGCCCATTCGCAGAATAAACTGTTTCCCGCAAATTCATAATCATTGTCGGTGACAATTTCATTTTGGTTGCGAAATTCCAGCAGCAGTTCAAGAATTTTTCCTCCTTCCAGTTTTCCGAATCGTTCACGATAACGGAAAGGATACCTTTTTTGGAATTCTTCTTTTTGTTTTGGGTTAAGGATTCCGTTTTCGCATCCGATAGAGTGCAGGAATTCATCCTGATGTTTTTGGTTTTCCTGATTCCAAAGTCGTACTTTGGGCAGGGTTTCCTGTAAGATTTCAACGCAGGTTGGTTCTTTCATAAAGCGGAGGAGGGTGACTCCCAATGCTTCGGGATAACCATCCGACTGTTCATACCTTGCTACTTTCACTTCGTGGTTCTGTACCACTACAGTTAAACTTCTTGTTCCCATAAATTTTTTGTTGTTGATTTTTGTTTGTGCTGGATTAAGGAATTAATGATTGGATTTTCAAACTATTTGACCATATGAATAGTAAAGCATTCTCCGTCAAACATTTCTTTAAGTTCTTCTTTTAAAAGATCTTGGAAATCTTCTTTAAGTTCACCTTTAAGTTCTTTCAGATCATTTTCCAGATCATCATTGACCTCGTCTTTGATGCTGTCTTTGAAATCATTGTCAATTTCTTCCAGAATCTCTTTTTTGATGTCATCGGCAAGATCACTTTTCAATTCATCTCCGAGTCCCTCTTTAATGCTTTCTTTGAACTCTTCGGTCATTTCATTTTTGATATAGTCTTTCACTTCCTGCATGAATTCATTTTTAACTTCATTTCTGAAATTTTCGATGAACTCGTCCTTAATTTCTTTTTTGATCTTCTTTTTCAGTTTCATAAATTTTTGTTGTCGATTGTTGGTACATTGTTAAATTGATAGATTTTTACCTTGTTTCTTCCCCCGCACCCTCAATAATGAAGATAGCTTGGGCTTTTCTTTCTTGGGTTTGTTTTCTGTTCATTGTTCCATTGGCTTCGCCGAATCACTCCGTTAGGTTGGGTAGATTATTCAATTATTCTTCCTCTTCATGTTCGTCTTTTGGTTCGCAGTAATCGGAGATGGTGGCGATGGCATGGTTGTAATCGTGTCTTTTGGCTTCTTCAAGCACAAAGTCGATTTCTTCCTGCGTCCACTTCTCTCTTCTTGCCTGACGTCTGAAAGCTCCCATGATATAGAAGATATTGGCGTCTACGGTGGTCAAGTCCAGATTGATGGTCTTTTCTACTTGTAGGACTTCCTTTTCAGAGTTTTGCGGATTCTGATTTTTGGTTTCCATTTTTGGGTTGTTTTCGTTGTTGATACTCATTGGTTTTACATTTTTAAATCGTTTTACATTTTTTACGTTTCACTTTTTTACTTTCTTGTGATTCCTTTTCGTGATTGCATTTTTTCTTTACACTTTCCTTTTTTTACTTTTTAATTTTTGCATTCATTTTGGGGTTTCTGATTTTTACTTTCATTGGTTCTACTTTTTTCGTCTTACTAATTCTGACTTTTGATTTTGTACTCTCATTTTTTACTTTTTCTTACGTTGTTACTTTTTACTTTTCAATTTTTCAGTCTTTTCATTTTTCTCGTTTTTACAGGGTTATCTTTCTTGGATTTTCTTGGTTTTTCAGTTTTCTAATTTTTACTTTTTCACTAATTTCTGTTCTCATTATTCCATTTCTTTACGCTTTTTAGACTTTTACAAATTCTCTTTGGAGCGATTTTGCGATGGTTGATACCGAACTTCCGGTCCGGTGATTTTGCAGTTGTGCGCACTACATTTTTTAGGTTTTTTATTGGTAAAGCTTTTTTGTCGACACTTACCGTATTACGGAAACACTCTCCTAAGTGCAAGTTGATTGTCCATCTTCACCTTGACAGAGAGGGCGGTTTCGTTTGGTAAAGTAAGAGGAGCAAAAAAGAGATCCCGAAAGGGATATTATGGCATGGGAATTGCTGTCGTATAACCGATAAACAGGGCAGTTTCGCCCATCCTTTAGAGGTTGTCAAAAAGGTATCTAAAAAGATACTTATATAGGTTGTCAAAAAGGTATTTCCTGCTTATTGACATTTAACCATCCACTTGAATCCACCTGAGTCAATTGACTTGATTTTTTTTAAAACTTCCTTATGACAAGGATGTGGCGATAATGGATAAAAACTTAGTGACCGGAAGTTTACCTCTGTTTTCCGGCCGGAATGTGTCCCGGTCAGAAACAAAACTTTTCCTTGTTAATTATTTATCATTTGTCATCCGCAGTCTTTTCTATTGTACCCTTTATCACAGGCAGAATTTTATAAAACGGTAAAACCGGTAACTGACAACTGCGACCTGTAATCTAAATCTGTAACATAAAATCTATTAGAAACTATGGAATCACTGATCCGACAATGGAACACCCAATCCTTATTATGGAAAATTACCGGCCCCGAAGTCTTTTGGGCTGGAGAATATCTTTTGTCCGAAAGTCCCGAGGCAAGGGAAATATACTTGAAACGGCACACCCACCAGATTGACAGCCAATTAACTCAACTTCAAAAAGGCAGTTCCGGATTTATCTCCAAACTCCGACAGCGTTTTATCACTTTTGAAGAATTTAAATGGTTAGATTCAGGGAAAGGTTCAGGCTCAGTTTTAGTCTCCAACTCTCCTATCCAACTCTCCAACTCAACCTTAGCCTCTCTCTATTGGGAACAGATCAACCAGCCCAACATCAAACTTTTACTTCCTACCTCTGATGATGATGAAAAAAACTATCTGGCTCTACTTAAAAAATGGTTACCTTCTGCTTCGGCATTCTTTTTTAGTCCCAAGCCGGTTCCTGTACCCTTATCTGCGTTAAATCGTCATTTGCTGATTACCGGCAGGACAGGTTCCGGCAAAACACAATTTTTACAATCTCTATTCTGGCAGTTGCAAAACCACACACACCTTAAAGAGCAATCCTCACTTATTCTGCTTGATCCCCACGGCGATTTAGCAGAGAAGCTTTTTGGACTTCGTGAAAATTTTAAAAAGCCTGAACGTGTATGGTATATTGATCCGCAATTGGATGAAGAAAAAATTCCCTGCCTGAATCCGTTTTGGCGTCGTGTTGCTGACCCCTCTATGATTGATTTATTATCACAACAATGGGCAAAGGCATTTTCGGAACTGATTCCGGAGATGGGACTTTCATTACAGATGGAGGCTTTATTAAAGCCTTGTCTTGCAGTCATGTTCGGGAAAGGAAATTGTGGATTATCCGATTTGCAGGTGTTTATGGATGATTCGCAGAACCATGATTGGGTGGAACTCGGAAAAAAATCTTCGTTCCCGGTGTACCGCCAGTTTTTCGAATCGGCATTTCTGAATAAAAAATATGCTCCGACCAAATTGGCGGTCTACACCAGATTGCAGTTATTATTGAACAATTATGTGTTCTACCAGATGATGAACGGGGAGAGCAGTATTGATCTAAAAAAAGGAATGAATCAGGGAAAAATCATTCTCTTTAATTTATCTAAAGGAAGGCTTGGTGAGGATTGCAGCAAAGCACTCGGAAGGTTTGTTTCAGCTACGCTGTTAAGCATTGCTTTGCAGAGGGCTTTTGAAAGTGAGAGCAGCAGGAAACCGTGTTACTTGTTTATCGATGAGTTCCACAATATGGCGAATGCAAGTATGGAAACAGTATTTTCCGAAGCAAGGAAATACCGCCTGCATTTGATTGTTGGAACACAGACCGTGGGACAGCTTCCCGCTTCAATGAAGGATATGGTACTCAATAATACGGCGGTAAAGTTGGTGGGACTTAATGGTCTTCCGGCCCTTAAGAATCAGGCAGGAGACATTGGGGTTTCGTATCGTGATTTGCAGAACCTGCCCCCTTTTTATTTCTACATGAAGTATGATCATCATCCGGCGCTGAAAATTAAGGCTCCCGATTTTCTGCTGAGACATCCTAAGAAATATTTTGCAGAGAAAGAGGAAATGAAGAATTTGAAAGAATACATAATTCATAAAAGCGGTATTTACAGGGAACATGAAACGGAACTGCCGGATGTACATTCTGTATCCTATCATAATAACGAGGTGACTCTTGAAATGGGTTCCACGGATGCTGAAAGTAAAAAAAGTTCTCAAAATATGACAAATAGTACAGATGTTATACAACCTGAATCTCAACCTTCGTCTAAAATCCCGATGTTTAAACTGAAAAAATAAGAGCAGATTTTAGGGAGCAGGCAATAGGATACAATTTCTTACCTGTTTCCTTAATAAGGAATCTAATCACTACAATCTCCTATCTGCAGCCTAACCCCTAACCCCTTTTACCTAAATAAAAATAAACAAAAATGAAAACAAAACTCGATCTTCACCGCATTACACTTTCTCAGGAGAAAGTGCTTACAGCTCTCGCCCAGTTCAAATTTTTAACCACAGGGCAACTGTTGTCTTTGGGGGCGATGTCAGAGAGAACGAATTTAAACAAAAATATTTCTGAGCTCAGGAAGTTTTCGTCCCCATTGGTTGGCTCTATTTCCTTTGGGGTTCATCCCGGTAAAGGCAAACTGGAAAGTGTCCATTATCTCACTTCCCACGGTGCAGCCCTTTTGTGGGAAGTCTATGGAGAAGACTATCCGATAAGATTTCCGAAAGGAAATCACGGGTTATTCCAGCAGGATTATTTCCACAGGGTGAACACCGTAACGGTTCATATTGCCCTTTGGCAGTGGGTCCAGCGCAATGATGCAGAGATCTTGTTTTTCTGTACCTATTTTGATAAGCTTTCTACCGGGAAAGAAAAAGGCTACAGAGCGGAATCTGCTATCCGTATTTCTGAAAGGCAGTATCTTATTGCTGATGCCTTGTTTATGCTGAAAACTCCGGGAAGTCCGCAGCTTTATGCTTTGGAGATGTATAATGGAAATGATACCCAGCGTGTGCATCATTCTCTAACCGCCCATCTGACCGCCCTTAACAACGGACAGCCGTCCTTACAGTTCGGAATGGATTATGCCTCGCGTGTATTGTGTGTTTTTGAGTTTGAAGTGTACAAAGTCCAGCTTATGAAAAGACTTTCTGAGGATGAAGGGTTTACGGGTGCAAAAGAATTTTTCCTGTTTAAGTCTTTGGAAGAACTGAAAAACGAAGAGTTTTTTGAGTGGCAGTTATTTGATGGAACGAAGACTGGGTTGTTTTAGCTGTTAGCTATTGGCCTGTGCCTATTTATTGCCTTTACAATCAATCAGCTTCTACATTATTTGAGTCGTATTTCTTTACAAAATAACTGAAAGCGATGGCTGTCCAAAAAGAGAACAAGGCATACACAAGAGATACTTTTCCGTAATTGCTGTTATGAAGCAGTACTCCTGATAGTAAAAATGCCATGGTCGTATTGTGTACAGCCGATTCTATTGAAATGGTAATACAGTCTCTTGTATCTAATGAAAACAGCTTGGATACCGAATATCCCGTAAATAGGCATAAGATATTTAAAAGCAGGGCAAAGGGCAGAATTTCGATAATTTCAAGTCCTGTAATTCCATTGTTGCCCTCAGAGCCAAGAAATTTCAATAAAAAAACAATTCCCAATAAAACGATCATCACCGGTTTTAACAGTTTTGAAAGCTTTAAAGAAAGATCCTTATGCAGTTTTTTAAACAAAATGCCTATAGAGATGGGTATCAACGTAAGCATACCTATTTCTTTTACTATATAGAAGAACGGCAGAAAGAATGATTTTTCATTTCCTTCAAAATGTTCAATGGCAAAGTTTACAATCAGCGGAATGGAGAATACTACCAGTATGGAATTCAGGGTAGTCAGGGTGAGGGATAGCGCCACGTTGCCTTTAAAAAGATAGGTAATAAACCCGGAAGTTGTACCTCCCGGGCTTGATGCTAAAATGACCAGTCCTATTTTTATGTAAGCGGGAATATCAAATACAAAAGCGATTATAAAAGCGAGGAGGGGAAGCAGGATCATTTGGGAGCACAGGCTTACCAAAAGTGCTTTAGGCTTGCAATAGACCGTCTTTACTTCTTTTATGCTCAATGATATTCCTATTCCCAACATAATGAGAAATAAAACCGCTGAAACCAGCATATCAATATCGGGCATTATAAACGGTATCTGGAGCTTAAGCATCCATATTTTTTATAGATGTATAAGGCTCTGATGGAGGAACGAAGGCTATTGTAGTAATAGTTTACTCCGTTGGAGTCTTCCACAAAATAGCGTCCGGATTTTCCGCCTCTAAAAAGCTTACCTCTTGTTCCGTCAGAAAACTCTATGGATGCTTCATAGTAGGTGCCATCAAACAAGCCTGATTTCTCTACCCATTGCTCATAGCCTTCGGGAGATAAGTTCATCACATCATCAATCGTGATGTAGTCGTACTGGTCACAACCATAGTATTCATTTTTGTCATACCCGGTAAAGCTTGATAATGAAAAAAATGCACCTATGGATAAGGTTAGAACCATTGCAATGGTTCTTAATTTCAATAATGTCATCTGTTATGTATTTAAGGGTTAATATTTGCAATTTTAAGACAAATAGTGTTCATATAACAGCTTTGGAAGCGTTGTTTATTCTATGGGGTATATGCGTATATGAAACCCCTAAAACATTCCGTGAACAGGAATTTCTAATTTCTCTATAGTGCTTTAAAAGTTAAAAGCGCATGTTTTACTTTCTCAAGATAGATTTCTCCAATCGGAATTTCCATAACGGTATCTTTTATAGTAAAAGACTCATCAAGCCTTGTTTTGCTTTTTTCGGTCATTTCAAAAAGACCTGTCCTGAAATGAAGGGTTATAATTTTATGGGTGGTATTGATCTTTTCGATGTAGGCGGTATTGATCATATAGGATTTATGAACTCTTAAAAATGTTTTGGAAAGCAGCAGTTCAATTTCTTTGAGTGGTTTGGTAACGGTCACTTTCTGACCGCTGAGCCTGATGATATGGCAATAGGATCCATCGCTCTGAATGAACAGGATATCTGCATATTGGATGAGCCAATGGGCACTTTTGTCTTTAATGCTGATATGGCTTTTGAGCTCTGAAAAATGTTTCTTGAATTTGTGTAAGGCCAAAGAAAGCTTGACAGGATTGATGGGTTTATCCAAATAAAAAAGCACCCCGTAATTGATGGCTTTTCTAGCATATTTTTCATGGTCTGAAAGCACAATCACAAAGGGAGGCTCGTTAAAAAATCGGGCGGTCTCTTTAAGAATTTCAAAGCCGGTTTCGGCTCCAAGTTCTACATCCAGAAAGATAATATTGGGTTTTTGGGCTAACGTTAAGGCGATACCCCGGTCAACAGAACCGGCAGTTCCTTTACTTATAAATTCAGGATAGTTTTCAAGTTCTTTTTGCAGCTGTTTCAAAGGTTCCTGCTGATCTTCTATAATGATGTAGCTATAGTTCATGGTACTATAATTTAGATACAAACATCATAGAAAATACTCACATAAAAAAGGAAAAGAAAGCGAAAGAAAAGTTAAATGTAAAATACTTTCCAAACGCCTTGTATAAAGCGATGAACCATCAAAAACAGAAAGTTTGTTTTTTTGAAATGCAAGTGTAAATATCAGTAATATTGACCATGTGGTTACACTTTAAAGTACCCCCTTATTTCGGGGTAAAATGACTATTGCATACAGAAAAGGGATCTGTATTTAAAGGTAGTTTTTAAGAGACCGGAATAAAAAACATTGTAAAATAATTTTATTTATTTCTTTTTTTCAATTCATCAATGATATTCTCCAAACCTTTGCTGTAGAAGGTTTCGCCTTCTCTTATTTTCCTGATTGCCCTGCAAATGGAATCGAAGCCTTCCTGATGTTTTAACAGTAATCCTTCGGGTTGTAACTTACTATAGATAGGGACGAGGCGTTCCTTCTTATCATGATGGGTAATGATCATAATTTTAATAAAAGGCATCATTTCTCTGATCCGTACTGCCAGATCTTCTCCCAGCATAATGCTTTTGTCATGAGAAGGATTTATTGCTATATCCAGACAGACTATATCGTAGGGATCATGTTCTGCATCAGTAACTCTGCTTAATGCCTTGCCGGGAGTCTCTATAATATCTGATTCCAATTCATAGTATTCTTTTAAGTGGTCGAGCACAATCTTGTAACTGTTCCGGACGGTTTGGGAATCGTCAATCATAAGTATTTTTAATTTTGGCTTCATCGCTGTATTTTTAGTCTTGTGCTTGCAATTATTTTACTCATCCGTAATTTATGGATGGATAGCTTTATTATGATTGACCTGAATAGTAAATCTCTCTAAATATAAGAATTCATTTCTTTGATGACAACAGATTTTATTACAAAATCTATATCATAAATTGGGAATGAATAAAGCTTGGGCTTTTTAAGCAGTCGGAATGAAAAAAAATGACCTTAACCATCACGTTTTCAAAAGCCTGTTACCAATAAATAAGGTAGCATTCCAGTATTTTCTTATCAAAAAAAGAGATAACCGACTAACGATTATCTCCTCTTTGTCAAAAATTCTCTTTTATTTTTTTAGACGAATGATCAATAAGTACTTGCTAAAAATTAATAATACATTTCTTTCCGAAATTATCTAATACGTCCTTTAAGCTGGCTTTTAGATTTTCAAAAGAAGCATAAGCATCA
>NZ_QEHP01000139.1:82828-204119 GCF_003094695.1 Chryseobacterium sp. HMWF035
CAATCTCTTCAAAATGGTATATTTCAGATTAGGAAGTGCAGAATTTTGTGAAGTTTACATTGCATTTTTTCGCACAAAATCCTACAACAAATTGGGAACAGTTTCAGAACTGGTTTATGGGACAAAATGAAGGACAAGATTTCTTTTATGATGAAAATTATTGGGAAGATCCGAATTTATCTTTTCCTGCTCAAGCATTGCCAAGTTGGAACGCCTTTTACGCAGCATATCCGCATGAAAATTCAGCTCAATTGTATGGAGTTGTTGGAGGAGCAGTTGCTCAAGCCCAAATAGATTATCCTGCTCAAACAGTTAATGGATGCGCTTTAAAAGTTTCAAGAGCATTAAATTATTCAGGTGTTATAATACCTAATATTCCGGGTAAAACCCTAAAAGGAGCAGATGGAAAATATTATTTTTTAAATGCCAAGGCATTAAATGCATGGATGAGAAAAACCTTTGGAGTTTCACCTAACAACCCTAAACATATTAATTTAACAAAATTAGATGGTGGAAATAATGGAAAAAATTTCCCTAACTTAATCAAAAATAAAAAAGGTATATTTTCTATGGTTTCCCCACAAAATAGCACTTGGGCTTCTGGTCACGCAGATATTCTTTATCCAAATGGAACCTGCAAAGCTAATTGTCATTTCTTTGACGGGGATATTTCGTATATTGATATATGGATTTTAAATTAACAAATATGAGAAAACATCTTATTCTAATTTTTTTATTTCTTTCAATATATATTTTTTCACAGAATATAAAATGTGAAACTACTGATTATGTAAAGAATATTGATAATAGAGAATACTCTACTTACCAATATATTAATTCAAGTTATAGTCAGTCAAGACCACTAATAATATTCATTACAAGTAGTGACATTTTTATGAAAGTACATGAAAAAGTTCCAATCATTTTTTCAACCAAACAAGAATATACAGATGTATATTTATTGGGTATAAAAAATTTTAATAAAAATAACATTGATCAAATCGACGATAAGATTATTAAAAACTTTATTAATGATATTATAAAATATAGAAATTTTCATAATTTACAACAGAATAATATTGAATTTATTTCATCAAGGGTTAGTTATCTTGAAGATAACAATCTATGTAAATTTCTAAATTGTAAGAGGGCGAGATAGCTTTTATTTTTTAAATCCCAGAAAATTTCTTCGGTTTTATAAGCATTACAATGATGAAAACATTTTATTTAATAGGAATTTTATCTATAGTTTCGTGCAAAGACTACAATGAAATTGTCATTAAAGATGCTTCCAAAGATACTTTAATTGAAATTCAAAGTAAGAGCGTTACACCGACAAACCTAATTTTTAAAATAGATGGTACTATTGATGAAAGTTTTCATATGATTTCAGGAGCTACTTTTCTTACTAGCTTACAACTTCCCAAATGTAATAATTGTGGCCCTGGAGAATTTAGAATCAAAAGTTCTTTTGACGATCCAGATATAAGTGGTTTAATAAATAGCCGCGTAGTTTTTCGATATATAAATCCAACAACTATAAAAGTAAAAGTATTGGGATCTAATGGGAGAGTAACCAATAATCCTAATGATAATTTGCCAGACCAGCCACGAGTACCCGCTATGGAATATACGATGATAAAGCAATAATAAATACGTTCTCTCTAAAAAAATTAGGGAGAATTTTTATTCTAAATATGGGTAATTAAGTACTTGCTAAAAATTAATAATACATTTCTTTCCGAAATTATCTAATACGTCCTTTAAGCTGGCTTTTAGATTTTCAAAAGAAGCATAAGCATCAAATTTCAGCCACTTATATTTTACAAATCTCCATAAGATTTCAATTTTATTGAGTTCTGGTGAATAAGGCGGAATAAAATAAATCAGCAAATCCAATTCTTTCCACTCTTTGATTTTTTCTTTGAATTTTTTGCTCGTATGTAAAGAAGAATTGTCTAAAACAACCACTGTTTTTTTGACTATTGTCTGCGCAAATCTGTCAAAAAAAACAATCAGCATTTCTGAGTTGATGGTCTTGTCAAAAAAATCATAAACCAAATCTCCCAAAGTATTCATCAAACCAAAAACACTGGTGCTTTTCCCCCGGATTGAAGGTAATAAAACAGGATCATCTTTGCTTTGCCATGCATAGGGAACATTGGGAACTAATCCGAAATGACTTGCATCACCATAATACATATCAATGTATTGATCAGCATTGAGTTTTGATAATTCCTCTATTTCCTTTTGGGCTTTTGAAAAAGTAAGCTGACAGCGTTTTTTCTTCAAGGATTTCCTACATCTTTTCCATTTATAGCCGCGACTATTTTAAAAAATTTCTCAAGGTAGGCTTTGTTATTTTTATTTCATGCTCTCTTTCCAAAATATTCAAAACCACATTCAGATTACGGCTGTTTTCCTTTACCAAATCAGGTAAAATATCTTTGACGGGATCTAATTTCAATTTAGCACCTCTTCCTGTTTTTATGCTTAATGTTTTCTGTTTTTCGGATAAGTTTTCTGCTTGTTCCCATGCATTAAAAAATAAGGTCACACGCAATCTTCCTACCTCCATAATTCTGGAAATCTCCATCATTGACTTTTTTTGTGCAGAAAGCCTCAAAAACATACACCGTTCTCTGACCACTGAGCTATCTGAATTTTTATATAGATTTTCAACCAATATACTCTCTTCTTCTGTTAATTCTATAAATCGCATACTTCAATTATTAACAAGAGAAATATACAAGTTTTTAGAAAAATGTATTATTATTTATTTTTAGATACTTAGCTATTAGCGATTTTATATTTTATCATGTTTGATTCAGGATATCCCGTTAATAGGGCATCCTTAGCAGGACTATACGAAGTGGCATTTCTATAGGTTACATAGACTTTGGCTGAATTGCCACTACCCGTTTTTTTTGTCACTAACATAGAATGATAGGCTTTCCCTTCGGATAATAAATGTACCACATCTCCAATCTCCATAGAAGAAAGAGGATAAGAAGCTAGAACTATTCTGCCTGAATTGGCTATATAATTTTTTAAATAGTCTGCACCCGTCCAACTTGGGCTTCTGTGAGTTCCTGATGCAGGAGGGGAAGTATAGCCTGACAGATGAAACCATTTATTAGTTCCTGAAGATACTTGAGTCCATCCTCCCGATTGTAAGCATTGTGACACAAAATTGGTACAATCTCCACCATGGCCAGTATAATCCGGATAGTTTGAACTGGGAGAAAAAACATATGTATATGCATAATCTTTTGCTGCCGTCCGATTGTATGTTGTTAAGACTTTAGCACTCGTATTGCTTTCTATAACAGGCAGTACATCCTGAATAATTGGTTGTTCCACATACCAACGAGAGTATGTGCCAAAATTACCTTTTTCTATCCATGATTCAATTTTCCAAACCCCATTGGTAAACTTTAAAGTTATTTCATTGTAAGGTATTCCTCCGCTACTTTCAGTATCATCAATAACTCCGTTTTCTGTAGAATGATAATTCATTGTATAAGAATCAAGAATATTATAGATGATAAGAATATCACCAGACTGTTTGAAAGAACCTATTCTTCCCGGAATAATTTCTCCGGATTGCCATTGTACCTTACTGGTATAGGATGTAATGGTAGTGTAATCTTTTTGTAAAAAGGACATATAATTATCAATGTCTTTTTTCAAAATATCACCTCCACCGAGTGTATTCCACTGAGGATAATTGTCTTTACCAATCAAATAGTCATACTGAGCATTCAGAAAATTTTGTACAATAGGTACAATTTCTTTTTGAATATACTTTTCTGTTACTATTTTAGAAGAGGTTTGATTGTTTTGATCAGCTATAGGATCAATACTATCATCCGGCTGACATCCTGTCATTAAGAATCCTAAAATTAAGCTCGTCAGGAGTGTAAAAAGTGTTGTTTTTTTCATAAGTAATTTTATTTTAAGGTTGGTAAATTATTTTTTTCTCATATGACATGAGAAGATATTTCCCCCATTGTCTGTACCGATTGACGGCACACGATTTATTTATGCCGGCATCGATTGTAGAATTATTTTTTTTGTGAATTCTGAAATATTTAATGATGAACCGTTTATTTCATTCACAGAATAAAAGCCATATTCGTCATGTTCCTCAGGGTTGATTTTTATATTGCCGTCAGTCTTGATTTTAAAATTGAACTGACGGGATTTTTTTCCGGAACCTGAATGATAATCAAAACTTCCTATATACGACTCCACAGCAATGAGTTCAAGATTGGTTTCTTCCTTAATTTCTCTTGCCAATGCCTGAAGCAGTTCTTCTCCCTGATCAACTTTCCCACTTGGAAGCTCAACTAAGCCTGAAAGGTATTCATCAGGACATCTCCTAAGAAGCAAAACTTTATTTTCCATACAGATCACACCCCCGACAACTAATTTTTCAACTCCGTCGTGCTGTGCCTTAACCAAAAGGGTTTTTATTAATTCTTCCATTGTATTATGCTTTAAAATCTAAAATATATTGTGATACCTTTTTTATCCCCTTCACGTATTTTTCAACTACAATGTTATCTTCTTCTCTTGCCCAAACCGGTATTTTTATTGCCTGGGAATAAAATAAAGCGGAATTTACAAATGACTGTTTTGATTGATTATTTCTACTGATTTCCCAGGGCAGGTCAAGCCGATCGTCAGTATTAAAAAGGGGAAGATCAGCTAAAGGACATGTAGAATTCGGAATTTCTACTTCTTTTAATCCTTCAGAATGCAGCAACTCAATAAACTGCTGCCGTGTGAACCCATTTGATTTTTGCGGGTCAAAGCGCATCACAAACGCATACCAGCTGGGATCTCCATCATTGCATTGTGGCAGTTGCAGAAAAGGAAAACCTGCCAATTCTTTGATTAAGAACCGGGCATATTTTCTTTTTACCATTAAAAAGCAGTCCAATTTACTTAATTGATTCATGGCCAAAGATACTGCCAGCGGATGCGCCCGGAATTTATGCCCAAAACCTGTTGATGCATACGCGTATAAGGGATGATCCTGAGGAATTTCCTGTCTGCATCTTTTATTGTAATGCCCCAATAAAAGGGCGCGGTAATATACTTCTTCTGAACTGGTAGTTAAAATTCCTCCTTCACCTCCGGTGATGATTTTCTGTCCCTGCAGGCTCCATGCAGCCCCAATACCAAAGGTTCCAACCAATTGTCCCTTATATTTTGCACCATGAGCATGTGAGCAGTCCTCAATTAAATGAAGATGGTATTGTTTACAGATGGCAACTATTTTATCCATCTGACAGGGAACACCCCATATATGAGTAATAACTACAGCTTTTGTTTTCCGGGTTATTAAACCTTCAATGTATTCCGGATTGATATTTCCATTTTCATCACAGTCACAAAATACAGGAACAGCTCCTAAAGTAAGGGCTGTGGTAATGGTCGCAAAAAAAGTATAGTTCGGACAGATAATTTCATCGGATTCTTTCAGTCCTACTCCTACAAATAATGAGAATAATGCGGATGTCCCGGAATTGGTAAGTAAAGCGAAATCAGCACCGTGAAGGTCTTTCCATTTCTTTTCAAATTCTTTGAACACTCCGGAATTATCATAGATGGATACTGTTTCCTGTAGCTGGTTTGTTACAGCAACGATATCGGATTTATCTATTATCGGCCATATATAATGAGGCATTTTTAAATCAATGGCAGATTTTCCACCATGAATAGCTAATTTTTCCATAATTCTTCAGGGATTAGTTCTTTAGGATTGATACTTTGTTGTAATTCGGAAGATTGATAGGCTGCTTCCATAAAAGCCATATGCTGAAAATGCTGAGTATGGGGAGATGGTTTTACAGGGTCTTCCAATAATTGTATAAAATCCTCCAATTGCTCATTGGGGGCGAGATGCCATTTACCTGCTTTTAAAAATTCATCCTGCACTTCTCCCTGTTTGTTTATTATTTTTATAACCCCATTTTTTAAATGAATACTTCCTTTTGTCCCTATAATATTGATGGTTTCTTCTTTTTCAGGATATACTCTTGAAAGAATCAGAGACCCCAGTATTTTCTTTTTGGAAGTAGTATGATAGGTGAAATTAATAAATGCAGTATCTTCCACATCGTAGGTTTGCCCCTCTTTATTGCTGTAAGAAATTCTTGTAAATATTTCATCCGGCAACCCGAAAAACCATATCAGTACGTCTATAAAATGGTATCCCATATCAATGATTGCCCCCCCGCCGGACAAAGATTTCTTAGCTCTCCAATCGAAAGATAAATTTTCGATATTCATCGTATATCTTGCTTCAATGGAATATATGCGTCCTATTCTGCGTGACAGCTGTAAAAATGTAGAATAAACAGGATTAAATCTTCTTTGTACCGAAATTTGCATTTTAACGCCATTACCGATTATGCTGTTATCTATTTGCTGTGCTTCTGTAATAGATGATGCAAAAGGCTTTTCCTTAAGAATATGAACTTTGGCCTGAGCAAGCTGTTGTATGATCCCTAAATATTCAGAATGAGGAACAGCAACAATAGCAAAATCAGGCTTTCTGAGCTGTAATAGCTCTTTAATGTTAGTAAATCCAGAGACCTTGTAAGTAGAGGATATAACTTTCAGCTTATCTTCATTAATATCGCATAGAGAATCCAGAATACAGTTTTCATTATCCAGTATAGAAGGAATATGGTCAGATAGATTCTGATTGCCAAGTCCTATCACTGCAACTTTAAATTGACGCATGTTTTTATGATTTAATAAGTCCATAGGAAAGTGTATTGTTATTGGTTGTAATCAGGAGGTGCCTGTATTTTATTTCTGAGTAAAGTATAGAGTTCCTGATGTCGGGAAGAGCAGAGCCATTGCCGTTCAAAATCATGGATCACATAATTGCCGATATCGGCAGACTGTCTTATATCTTCATTTCCGGAGATTTTAAAACCCATGTTCAGACTGGCTCCTTCTGTGGTAAATCCGCCATCTGTGTTGTCAATATCATTGGCGATCTGTTTGGCAGACTGCATAATTTCATTGGGCATTTTATTGATAAAACCAGCCATGCTGCCTCTCGGGCTGAGCAGAAACGTGTCGATATTTTCCCGCATAAAAGATTCAAAAAATATGATGCTTCTTCTTACCGCCAAAGCATTAAGGAACTTTTTTAAAAACCGTTCATTCGTATGATCCTGCTTTCTTTTGATATAATCCAACAGCCGGTATTCCATCCTTTCCTTCAGACGGTCTTTGGGAGCTTTTTCGGTATATTCGATATGTGCTTTAATGATATTCTCGGTAAGTGTATTCAGGATCGGAAAATATTTTTCCTTATGTTCATAGAGATGATCCACCATATTACATATAACCGGACTGTCCCATTCCGCCCTGTTTTTCCCTGAAGACTTACCGTCTTTATGCAGTACCAATAAACGCTCGAGTTCTTCAAAAGGATTTTCAAACTGAAGAACTGCTTTGTGATTACTATAGACGGGATAAGAGGCAAAAAGTACAAGGTGTCTGCTTCTGAGCATTCGGGGCTGCTTTTGAATAATTGAATATTCAATTCCTTCCCAATCATTATTTTCAAGAGTTTTGAAAAAGGTATTTTTGACATCCGGCTGTAATCCGGAAATAAGTCTGATGGATATTCTTTTGAGATACTCCCCAATACGGCTGGCTAAAATTATATATCCGGATTCTTTGGCTTTAGAGACAAAATTCATCCGCTCATCTATGCTTAAGCCGGTCATATAGGCGGGAACATCTCCGTAATTTGAGAATAAAATCTTTTCTGTTTCATTATATTTCCTGTCTATAAAACGGTACAGATCGATCCCGTTTTCGATAATGTAGCCGTCCGGCTTTGATTTTCTGCCGCTTTTGATCTCAATGTCAATAATGACCAGATCAGGGGTAAACTCATCCATGATCTCCAAAGCCTTTGAGATGCTTTCGGCTTTTCTGATCTCAAATATTTCATGAGCCAAGATGACCCTGCTTTCAATATCAGGGTCGCCATATTGTTTCGGAGGAAGGGGAAGAAGCCCTGCCATTGCAGATTGTAAGCCTTCCGGCTCGTCGTCGATAATTAAAACTTTGATCATATTTTTAGTTTAAGGTTTAAAGTTGTTGGTTGTCAGAGTTTAGTTTTTAGATTTAGCTTTGGATTTTTATTTCCCCCTTTGGGGGTTAGGGGGCTTGCGTCTTGCATCTTGTATTGGTAAATTGCTACTTTGTTCCATTATTTATGGGAATACTGAGATAAATATCGGTATGTTCATCTTTAGAAAGGTTTCTTGCATGAATATCCCAAGGCTGGTGGGGAGCAAAGAGACGGCACTCCAATATGCGTTTAATGGTTCTTATGCCACCTTTTCTCCGGAATTTGCTCTTTGAGAATGGTTCATCATTATTAATATAACCCAATACTTTTTTGGGCAGCTTCCCTGAGTTGATCACATGAAAGAATGCCGTTGTATGTTCAACCTGAAAACTGATTTCAACAGCATAATTCGGGTTGTCGAAATCCGTATGGTACAGGGCATTTTTGAGCAGATCCAAAATAATAATATACACCCCGATGGGGATTGCCAATAATGGGAGATCAGGAAATTTTTCGGCTTCCTTTTCGAGCTTTTCGATGATTCTGTATTTTTTTTCATAATGATCATCCACCAGACGATGGCTGTTGGTAACGGATTTTAGGGTTTGCAGCGCCTCTTTTACAATATACTTGATCGATATAACTTCGGGAGCATGGGCATCAATAAGCATTTGATTTTGGGAAGAAAGCTTGTCAGATTCTGTTTCATCATGAGGTTCGGCTTCCGGAGAATGTTGTGTTGTATCCCGGCTTGGATACTTCTGTACTTTCATTAAAAACAGGTTAAAATGAATAATTTTTCTCAAAACACCGGCTTTTTCCAATGCATAATCAATATGGGAGCGAATTCCCGAAGTGTCATCAGTGCCTGATTTGGGGATAAAGCGTTTGTCGATAACGTCCAGATGTTGATATAGGGAGGTAAGATCTGCGTTCCAGGTATGCGTATGTTCTTCAAAAATGGCATTCTGCTCTTCTATCTTGGCTTTTTTTTCTACTTCTATGATCACGGTATCAGATAAAATCTTTGTCCACATCGCACCCAGCTCTATGGTTTCATCTTCAGAAAGCCTGCGTCGTGTGATGATGCTGAACACGCCGTTGTAATGCTCAAAATGAGTAAAAGGACGGATAAAGTAGATGTAGCAGCCGGTGCTTACGCTATCGGCAATTTCCTGATAGCAGCCCACCAGATAATCTATAGTCAGCCTCTTGCCGGAAAAGAAAGCTGAAATTCCCAATACGGCTTCTTCCATTCCGGAAGCTAAATCCTGAAAGAGCAGCAGATTACCGACAGGAGTATCGGGCGAATTTCCCTTGAACAGGCACAATACCTGCTTTCGGGTCTGGCACATCAGCTCTGTAAAGGTGACAACCTGTTCTCCGTGCTTGATGCTCTCAATACCCTTATGGATGCTCTTAATGATTACCTGTACATTTTTTATGTGTTTCGGAATTGCAAAATCAACGATATCATGAAAAGTATGGTCTTGATCCAGATAATAGGCTGCATGAAACAGATAATCGTCTTTAAAATAGGAAAAAAGGCTGTGGTTAAGAACATCGTTGTAGCAGCTTTTAATATAGGCTACCTTATCATAATGAGAAGCGAGCTGCTTTTCATGTTCCATCACGGAATGGATGTCCTGTAGGCTGAAAATTGACATGATCAATGGATTTGAATTGTATTTTTTCAAAAATACAACATCAAACCACTGTTTTTCAGTATATTAAAGTCAAATGAGTAGAGCGAAGGATATTTCGGGTATATCGGTGAATCTGATGGGTAAACAGTAATTTTTGAATGTGAATCTTTTATTTTTTCCCTTTATTTATTCTTTGCTTTTGGTTCTTGATTGGTTTCATCGAGCTGGTGTTTCTTGACTCTTGGCTCTTTTGTTCTTGATTCTTTTGGTTCTTCTACTCTATTGTAAAAGAATGGTTTTGACTTTCTCAAAATACTGTTCTCCTACAGGAAGTTCAATATCGTTATCTCCTTGTGAATTGTTCCTGTATATTTTGACTTTCCGTTTGGAGGTGCTGAACATCTGTACGAGGGCTGTATTGATAATATAGCTTCTGTGAATTCGGATAAATGCTGCCGGAAGGATTTTTTCGATGTCTTTGAGTGTTTTTGACATAACGATCATCTTTCCGTCTTTTTTGTGGATTTCACAATAGTTGTCATCGGATTGGATGTAGCAGATTTCTTCAGTATTCATAAAAAAATGTCCGTCGGCATTCTTTAGAGTAACATGTCCACGGATTTCTGAATAACGCTGCCGGCATTTTGCCAAAGCCAACGCCAGCTCATCAGGATCAATGGGTTTGTCCAGAAAATAAAATACGCCGCTGTTTACTGCTTTCTTGGCATACTGTTCATAGTCTGTCGTCATAATGATAAAAGGAAGCTCCGAGCCTGCTGTATATACTTCCGGGATCAGGTCAAAACCTTTTTCATCTCCCAGCCGCACGTCTAGGAAAATAATATGGGGACGAACCTCCAACGCAAGGGCAATTCCTTTGGATAAGGTGTGGGCGATTCCTTTTTCTTCTATTTCCGGATGCTGCCTGAGGGAGGCTTGTAAATTTCTTAGACTGCCCAGATCATCTTCGACAATAATATACTTGAAGGCCATGTTTAGCTGTATTGGTAATTTTTCGGAATAGTAATGGTCACTTTAACCCCCTGTTTCTTATCGGTCATCTCAAATACGGCATTTTCTTTATTCTTTTGGTTGAGTGTCGCAAATAGATTTTGGTAGGTAGAAATGCCTATTCCTTTATTTGATAACGTTTTTAATGTTCTGCCTTTACCGGTATCATCTACAATGATGGTCAGGAAATGTCCGTCTTCTGTAAGCGAAACCGTAATATTTCCTCCACCTTCTTTTCCCTTTATTCCATGCTTGACTGCATTTTCCACCAGATTTTTGAGCATCAGCCTCGGAATTTCTATTTGGTTGTCTTTAAGGGTATTCTCAATATGGTAATGTAATGGTTCTGCAAGGCTGCTTTGCTGAAGGCTTAAAAAATCTTCTGCCTGTTGCAGCTGTTTTTCTACGGGATCGGTAAAAGAGTCTTGATAGAGGCTGGCTTTGGTGATATTAAGAAATTTGATCATCTTTTTGTAGGAATCAGGGGCTTTTTCCTGAATTTCAGAGGACATGTCACCTAACAGGTTCTTAACATCATGGGAATCAAGCTGCTGGTTCAGGTTCTGAAGCTCCATGATTCTCATATTTTGCTGTAGCGAAAACAGGGTGTTTTGTGTTGCAAGCTTTGTGGTTTTCTGGCGGTTTTTGAAAAACCAGAAAGACCCACCCAGTAGCATGGCTAAAAAAGCAATTCCTCCCAATGCATAATTTTTGTTGGTTTGTGCTTTTTGGATTTCAAGCTGCTGAGTTTTGATCTTAGATTCCTTCTCGAGGGTCTTATATCTTTTATCTAAATCGTGTAATGCCAAAATATTGGCTCTGTTATCTATTTTTGTTGCCAGCTGTATATGATCCTGATAATATTGGAGGTATTCTTTTATATTTTCTTTTTGAAAATAATTCTTAAGAATCAAATCATAACTGATCTTTAGGTTTTCCTCTTCATTGTTTTTTTTGAAAATGGAAATGGCGCGATGCAGATAAGCATCAGCATCGGTATAGCTGCCTGAAGCATTTAAAATTTCAGCCATCAGAATATAATCCTCTCCTAAATTGGAAGCATTGAGTTTTTCATCTGTTGCGATAGATTGTTGCAAATAATGTTTTGCCTTGCTATAGTCTCGAAACTGATAATACAGCCGGGCATAAATATAGTTTATATGGGTCATATATGCTTCACCGGGTGAGTATTGGGCTGCTTTTGCCAGATAGTATTCGGCTTTGCTTTTATTGTTAAGTCCTACGTAGGCCTCACTAAAATTCTCATAACATTTGTAGTAAAAAGATTCGGCTTTGGTTAAGAGCAGCAATTGTTCGCTTTTTTCTAAATAGGGCAGTGCATTTTGATATTCTTTCTTTACAACGAAAGTACTTCCTAAATTCATCAATAAGATTCCCTGCTCATATTCACTTCCTTTATAAAAGTATTGTTCGCCCAGCTTATAGTATTTAATTCCTTCCTCATATTTATTATTTTGAATGAGGGTTGATCCGTAATTGATGATGGCTTTCAAAATAGCCGGATTATTTTTTGTTTTCAGTATATTGTCCAATGCAATTTTGGATAATCTCTCACTTTCTTCAAAATTGCCTTCCATATTCTTAATTTTTGACAAAATAGCATATCCCGAAGAAATTGTTTTATAATCTTTGGTCTTTACAGCCAACTGCATGGATTGATACACCAATTGAGATGCCTTGTCAAAGTCTCCCTGTATGAATTGATCCACACCGGTCAGTACGATATATTTTCCTTTCTGCTCTTCATTCTCTATATATTTTTTGGAGAGCTCATTAAAGTAATATAAAGAATCCGGATCTTTGTTGACATATTTCCATGCCAGCTCATTATATTTTTCAAATGCTCCTTTTTGCTTCGACTTGTTTTTTAATGCATCATCTGAAGGCTTTTGAGCAAATGCGTGAACAACGGAAAAAAGAAAAATCAATAAAAATCTATTCATGGTATTATATTGTTATTAAAAATACTATTTTTTCGGTTAATTAAAAAACACACTGTATTTCCATAAAAAATACAGTACGTCATTAGGATAAAAACGAATCAGGTTCTATCCTTTTTTCTGATAATAGGACTGGAATGTTCAGCGTCCCTTTTCCTGATCTCCTACAAGGAGCTTAACTTCCCGTTCCACCATTCCACGTTTGACAGAAGCTACCTTAAGCCTGTAGCAGATACGATCTCCTTCCAATACCGGTTTTCTGAACGTAAAATGACTTCCCACTACAATATGGTTGCTTCCTTCGACTCTTAACGCATGATGGATCACCGCTTCATTAGTGATCAGGGACTGTTGCAAGGCTCAGGGTACAGGAACCGCTCACAGTTGGGTCTGCTGTGCAAAATCTTCATGATAGTGCGGATTATGATCTCCCACCAAAGCCGTAAAAAAATCCACTAACTCAGAAGAAATATACAATTTCGGGCTTTCATATTCATATCCTACAAGAGATTCGTTGATTTCATGTAAGGCGATTTCTTTTCCGCCCGTCTCCGGATCAATCTTCCAAACTTTACCGTTTTTAATGGCTGTAAATGATAAATCCGGAGCGATACTGTGTTGATTTTCAGGTGTACTTTCCAAATGATCCATGAGCTTGTCATGACTATGTTCTTCATCTGTTGCTTTTTTCAATACCACCCCTCCATATTCGAGATTGGCTCAGAATGCTCCCAGAATAATACTGTCCGGATGTTCATCTTTGTTAAGCACTCCTTCTAATCCATGGATTACCGATGCTCCACCCAGATTTCCCTCCTTAATGCTTTCTTTCCATACTATAGCCTGATCTCAGACGTGCTTTTCGATAGAATTGGCAATTCTGATATTGGCGTTGTGCGGAATATAATAGACCACGCCTCATGCTGTTTTTACAAGCTCGTCGAAGATTTCTTTTCCGGCATTAACGGCAAATTTATAAACCGAAGATCCATCAGGCATGGTCAATCTTTCATGATGTTTCTGTTCTATGGCACGAAGCCTGCTTTCATCAGCCTGCGTATTTTTGATCGTAATATCTCCTATTTCGTAGGCCGGTTTTTCTGAGGACAGCTTCTTGGTGGAAATAAGCATCACTCAGGTGCTGTCGCTGAACATGGGCATAGTGTCAGGATCTTTGATTTTGGACCGCAAATCACTGGCAATAATCAAAAAATGCTGGTCTTTTCCACTTTGTGCTTTTCTTTTTTTCATTTCTTCGTTGGCATAATAGAGGGCATGAATGGCTCAGGAACAGGCAGAACCTATATTGACTCTGAGCTTATCTTTTTCCAGTCCCATTCTCGCTCCAAGCACATGGGCTAATCAGGGCAATACGTCATAAGTTCCGGTGCTGCTACAAAATATTCAGTCAATATCCTGATAGGTTAATCCGTACTGCTTAATCAGCTCACCGGCTGCTTTTACCACCGGGCTATATTCATCGGCTTCATTAAAGCTGCTAATGATCTCAACGCCTGTTTTAATGGTAAGGTCAGCATTTCAGAGGGGGATTTCTTTTCCGTTGGCTTTTTCTTCTCATAGCCGGGTCTTGGCTCCAATGACATAGGATTTTGTAGGATTCATTATTTAATCTGTATCAATAAATATAAAGAGTATATCCAAAACACCCGCTATTGTCAAATAAATGAGGACTTTTTTAACAGAATAAAGAGAAAGGAACAAAGATGAAAGACTTACAATCAGGTATTTCATTTTCACAAGTATCGTATTCCATATTTCTTTATACTTATTTCTCAAAAGCTGTTTTCTTCGATAATCTCTAATTCTAAACCCAATGGACGATTGCTGAAAGGTTACTCCTGTTGAAACTGCTTCAAAGCTTCTTTTACTTTATGGCTGAGTGCTTCCGGCCTTTTAAATTCAAAATTGACTCCCACCAAAACCCGTTGTGCCGTTACATAGAGTTTCCCGGTAACGGTATCCATAACTTTTACCGCTAAGGTAAAGCTTGCCCCTCCGATGTTTAGAACGCTGACAGTACATTCGGGCTTTGAACCGGAGTGGATCGGAAGCAGAAACTCGGTGGTTTCCTTTCTGAGCACCAGGGGCATACCATCATAATTCCAGTCCGTATTGATCTTTTTGGAAAGGAACTCTACATATGCCATTTCTATATAGGTGCATATTTTACTGTGGTTAACAATTTTCTGAGCATCAAAATCGGAATATCGAAGCTGAACTTGCAGGGTGTATGTTTTCATAATATTAATGTAACAATGTAATAATATATCAATTTACCGGTGTAGCCATCTAAACACCATCCACTATCCATCATCTAGTTTTTTAATCTTTTAATAAATTTATTCTTCCTTAAAGGAAAGGTCATTTTCAAAGGTTTCTTTTAAAAAATACACACAAATAAAGGCAGTTATAATGGCAATACCCGCTACGATTGCTCCGCTTGTTGTCAGATCAACATAAGCCCTGAACTGAGCGAACAGCCATGTCAGCGGGATCAAAGCTCCACGGATCATATTGGGAACACTGGTAGCTACCGTAGAACGCAGATTGGTGCCAAACTGTTCCAAACCATTAAGGATCAAAACGCCCCAATATCCGGCACTTATCCCCAAAAGAGCTGTTTTAATGTAAAAAACAGTAGCATTGAAGGATGGAAAATACAGATACAGGGTGATGGATATAATCTGGAATCCTAAGAAATAATAAAGGATCTTTTTCCTGCTTTTTATTTGTTTGCTACACCAGTTCGCCAGAAAATCAGCTCCGCAAACACCTAAATAGCAGAAAACCACACTTAAGGCGGGATTGATATTTTCAAGCCCCTGTATCTTTCCGTATTCGGGAGAAAGGGTGATAAAGTTTCCTATAATAAAGAATACGGGAAACCCGGCTAGTACGCAGCATATATATTTGAAAGATACTTTTGGCGTAAACAAAGGACGGAGATTATTTCTCAGGGAACTTTCATACTGCAAAAACAGACGGGATTCCTGTTTATTGATCAGTCGCATCAATAAGAGCAAGAGCCCCATAATGCCTCCCATGAGAAAGAGAAATCTCCAGCCGGATAGGCCTATAATGATTTCATCCTTAAACCAATAAGCTAAACTTCCTGCCAATACGGCTCCTATCATTCCAAAGCCGGTAATCCACATTCCTGCTTTGGTTCTTTTATCGCGGGGTAACAACTCACTCACCAGCGTAATGCCTACACCCAATTCTCCGGCAAGACCAAGCCCCGAAAAAAATCTGAGCCAGTGGTAATGATCAATATCATAGACAAAGGCATTAAGGATATTAGCTATGGAATAGGTAAGAATGGAGAAAAACAGGACATTAAGCCTTCCGAGCCTGTCGGCCAGTATTCCCCATAAAAATCCTCCGAAGACCATTCCATAGACGGTCCAGTTCAACAGGCTTGTGGTATAGGCGGTTGCCAGATCTCCTGTAATATGGAGCTCTTTGAGGCTTACGGTTCTTACGCTGCTGAAGAGTAAAAGGTCATAAAGGTCCACAAGGTAGCCAAGGGACACGGCAAGGATCAACTGTCCTACTTTGGGTTGATGATGGTTGGTATGCATATTTATTTTTTTCCAAAGCTATTCTTATGAAGCGATCCTTTAATGGTAAGTGATAGTAAGTGAATGAAAAATAGTAAGTAAATGAATGTTTTTCTCATAACCGGACAACATCGTAAAGGTAAGTGATAGTAAGAAAAAGTTACCATATTGAATACCATCACTACTTAGTGTACAGGATTTTGAATTCACCCAATTTTGTCATGTCACTACAAGCAGAGGTTTTTAAAAACCCGAAAAAGTAGCTCATTAAAATCAAAATAACATGAAACTAAATCTACCTGCATTTTTATCCGAAAGGTTTTCCAAAACTTCCGTTTCCTTTCCATTATCCTTAAGCATTTATCTCTATACCCGTAACAGATATGGCGAGACCATACACCATACCCTGTATGAAAAATGGTTTTCGAAGTTCACAAGCTGCTTTACGGCAACTTTCGGAAGCTACTTAACAGAAACCATAAAACAATATTGCTTTACGG
Organism: Chryseobacterium sp. HMWF035; assembly: GCF_003094695.1. Lineage (NCBI taxonomy): Bacteria > Pseudomonadati > Bacteroidota > Flavobacteriia > Flavobacteriales > Weeksellaceae > Chryseobacterium > Chryseobacterium sp. HMWF035. Next base: position 99,644 of record NZ_QEHP01000139.1, read on the forward strand.
AACATCAGCAAATGATTGAAATTTCAGTAGATATTATTACCATTTTAGATACAAACTCCTACATAACCACCGAAGAAATAGAACATATTCTTTTATGTCTGTTAGATTTCGGGTGGGAAACCGATCAAGCCAACATCTGTTATGAACTTAACGGCATCATGTACCATCTGCCGGTATAAAAAATATAACACTGCCATTTTCTATCAGGATCCGGTAATTTCTACCATTATTATTACCGTCCCTCTTACGCCTCCTTTCGTAGAATCCTTTTCCATAAGTGAAAGGAGGCATCTGTAAGATGAATGAAGTACCAATTAAAAATTATTAATTACGAATTACGCTTAAAATCAACCGTTTACAAGTTAAAAATTGAGCATTAAATAATACTAACTGATTACGAATTAACAATTTAAATATTAAAAATTATGGACAATTCACCAGTTTACAACAAACAAAACGAGATCGTTTCCTACATTACCGGCTATGAAAATATCAATTTTGGCGGAATGGCACAGGAACGTAAAATGGTCGCCCTGGCTGTCTTTTCAACGCTGGTCGCCGTTCAGAATGGCTTATCGCTTTCTTTCTACATCGGACTGCACACCGAAAATTCTATGCTTTCAGTTGTAGTATTCTTTTTCGGGGTATTGGTGTTTCTGATGATCAACAGAATGTACTTCATTTCCTCTTCTAAAACAGGAAACGGATTTAAAGCCATTTTTGCCTATATGGGAATTTATGCCCTGGTCAGTTTCCTAATAACCAGTTCCGTATTATGCTATTACTTTATGGAACCTGAAATCTTAGAGATTATTTCCTACAAGACGGCACTCAATCGATATGGCGGAATGATACAGCTCTTAGAGCATTTATCTCCTGAGCAGCAGCGAAGCTACAACGAATTTAAGTACACTACGTTCTTTATCTCGGTGATTATCGCATCACTGCCTGTTGCAACCCAAAAACTGCTGATCAACCACAAGGAACTCTTTGCCATTGAAAGCCGAAACAATGAGCTGAGAACTTCTTTATACAAGAAGCTTCAGCAGAAAAAAACGGAGTTTGCCAATCTTTATGAACAGCCCGCTGAAGGCCCTTTATTTGGAGAAAATGCTGCTTCAGGTGACGACATCAGAAATAAGAAAGATTTGATTATGACAGAAATTGCTCATTTGGAAGAAGCCATCCACCAAATTCTGTAGAAATAATGTAACAGTGTAGAAATATAACAAAATAACAATTGGATGATGAACTTAATATCTAATTTCTATTTATCAAAAAAAGGATAATCCCTAAAAATGAAATATATGAAACCTAATTTTTTCACCAGGCTTTGGTCCAGCTTCTCTAAAAAATCAGCTATACAGCCTCTCGACCGACAGATCGATGACATGGAACGGACCATTAATTCCGAGACCTCAGATCTCAAAAAAATGCTCCCCAAAGGCTATACTTTTCGTTCCAATGCTTCTGTTTTTGATATCTACGAAAGTGCCACCGGTGGAATGCTTAACAGCCTTTATCATCAAAAAGGAGAATACGATTCCAAAACGGTAGAACTCAGCCAAAACTACGCAAGATATCTGGAATTGGTCGTTCCTAATGCCCAGTCTTCTTATATAGAGCTGGAGCAGGAACGTAAGCTGCAGGAAACAAGGCTTAAAAACCAGCAGTTCTACAACGACCATGCTGCCGATTTTGAAAGGGGAACTCTGGCTGAAGAAACAGTGACAAACAACCAGATCCGAAGCAATGAACTGAAAGGTAATGTATTGCAATCAGAAAATACGCTGAAGCAGCTACAAAATGAGAGCTTATCCGTGAGATTGCAAAATGATTTGGTAAAACAAACCTTAGAAAAATCTCAAAGCGATGCTGCGCAAACCCTTAAGTATGTGCAGAAACATCCGGGACTGTATGGAGATAAGGTTAAGGTTGAGAATGAGGTTAAGATGGAGGATGGAGATGGGATTGAAGATACCACCACTGCTACCGCTGCCAATACAGATTCCGGAAACAGCATTGATAATGAGATTGAGACTGAGGTTAAGATTGAAGATCATTACCATCAACATATAAAAGCTACCGGCTCCGAAAGCAAAGCTATTGAATCTAAAAACGCAGACTTTCCTTTTTCCACTCCTTATTCAGTACCGGAAGCCATCTATCCGAAAACACAGACCTATACCACAGAAAGGCCTTCTTTTACGGATTATTACGGAATATATTACGATTACGCCTTAATTGCCATTCAAAATGAAAAGGAAAGAAACTTTACGGAAAAATGGACTGAAAACAATAAGATTCCGCCTTATCCCAACACCGATATAGAATTGGATATGCCGGAAGATATAGCTTCTAAGCTCACACCGGTGAAAGAAAACTTCTTCCTCGCCAATGTAAAACCCTTTGAAATCGCCCTCGTATTTATTTTATTGGCTTGTGGGCTTGCTGTAGAGTTCAGTTCAATGGGGACGACATTAAACACGATCTACAGCTTTGTTTCTTTTAAAGGGATGATCTCCGGTTCTACCGCACTCATTTTATCCAAGTTGATTTCATACCTTATGGCAGGTCCCACGAAAGAATTTTTAGCCAGAGAAGGTAAAATTTTACAGTGGAGGGGAGCCCGTGTACACAAAATGATGATTTGGATTTTAGCGGCAATCTTCTGTTATAGCGTGGCGGTAGGCTACCTGTTCGCCAGAAATACTGAAAGAAACCGTAATCTTGAGACGATTTCTGTTCTCCAGAAAGACATCCGCAAGGCTAAAGATCAGGCTGAATTTGCGGATACAGTTAATCCGAAAACTCAACAATCTATTGCAAAACAGGAGGCAGAACTTGAAAAAAAGAAAGCGGAACTTCAAAATTACTCCATGGATATGATGACAGTGATCAGTATTTCGTTATCGAATTTCATTATTCTCCTGGCAAGTGCCATTTTGTTCGCCATCGGAAAGTTGCTTCTTTCCAGTTATTCTCTTCGGAAAAAAATCGAACGGCTTTCAGGGGAGCTTCATGCGATCTATGGGGAGTTTTATGCGCAGAAATCTTCCATTCATCATATCTATTTAAAATCGGTTCGTATTATAAGACTATATGGTATTTTGGAATTTTTAAGAAAACAAAAAGATTTTAATGTTGACCAAACGGAAGTGAAATTTCTGCATGAAAAAAATGAAAAACTTCACCCAAAAGCGAAAGAAATGCAGGAAAAAAATCCATTGCCTTTTCCTTTACGTTCCGCCAACCATAACCATTCTCAAAACGGAGTGCATTAAGCAGGTAAAAGGTAGTAGGCAACAGGTAGTAGGTAGAAGGTGACAGGTAGCGGTTACAATTGAACCGGTTATTTCTGAAAATCTGATGCCATAAGTGTGAATCTCAAATCTTGAATCTAATCATAAAAACAATTTTAAAAATGAAAAATGTATCTTTTTTAACGAATGTAACCCATCTGACAAAATTGGTGTTATTTGTGTGTGCTTCACTGCTGTTTTTGACAGGTTGTGACGAAATCAAAAAGGGGGCAGCCTCTTTAACTTCAGCAGATGCATCTGCTGATGAAACTAAAACTTCCGGTGCTGAAAATGTACTGGTGGTGGCGTTGGATCAGTCGGCAAGTGTGGCTTATACGGATGCGGATAAAGCTGCTAATGAGAAATGGCTTAAAAAATTCTTATATCATGAGCTAGAGCCTTCAACAGATATTGTGGTGATGTATATCGGGGATTATTCGCAATCGGCTTCTGTGGTCAACCATCGCAAGATAGAGTGGAAAGTCCCTGATGTGTCTGAAAGTTCAACTTTTAAAACTGATGCTGAGCGTAAACTGGAGGAATCTGACCGTGAGGAACGGGAGGAAGTGCAGATGAAGGAGCAGCAAAAAAAGCTGCTTACTTTATTATCTGAATCTTCTTCGGGAACTAAATCCAATTCAAGTGCGGTGTTGGAAGTGCTTCCGCAGATTGCGGAGCAGATCAAAACGTATAAGCACTGTAAAATTTTGTTCTTATCGGACTTATGTCAGTTTTCTAGCCTACGCGATTTTGAGAAATCACCACCTGTTAATTGGGAACAGGCTAATGAAATGGCAAATACGGATCATCTGAAACTGGTGAAGGAATATCCGGTGATGAAAGGTGCCTTTACAAAGGTGCAGCGGATTGAGGTACTGATCCCGAAAAATACACCAAAAGATAGAACTGTAATGATTCCGAAGTATTGGAATGCTTTATTTCAAAGGCATTTGGGCTATCAGTATGAAGTGTTATGGTCGATGCCTTAAGTCAATTAGTAACTAGTAATTAAATTTTCAAATTACGAATTACGTGTTTAACCGGAGGCAGTGTAGATTGCCTGCCTCCTTTTTTCTAAAAATTTCTATTACCACTTTATCATGAATTATTTTAACTCTCATCCTGAAAAAGAGCTGTTCCTGATACAAACGGATTCGGAGACCTTCTATAAACTCACCAAATATGTCCTTGAACGCCTTAGAAGTGAGCAGAAAAAAGAGAAAGATTCTGATTTTATTGCGGAAAAGCAGGCAATGGAACTGCTGGGGATTTCTTCTAAAACGACCTTGCAAAAATACCGTGATCTTAGCTTAATTACTTTTTACAAGCTCTCCGGACGCAAAATTTTATATTCAAAGTCTTCTATTGAAGCCTTTATCTTAAGTAACAAGGAGTCTTTCGACTGAACTTGTGGTCTTTTGGCATTCTTGTATTCTACTCTTTCTACCTTCACTTCTTTGGTAGTTCGGTGCTGCTTTTCAAAGCGGTATCTCTTTCACGTGTTTCTCTACACGAAACCATCACAAACTATTTCACCTTAAAATTTTCACCCAATGAAAACAAATTTTCAAAAAGAATTTCTGAATTCTTTAGCAGACAGTTACGATTTTGCTCTTAACAACAAGATAAAAAGAGAGGAGCTGATCGAAAACTTTTCCGTACTCAATAACTCAACTCCATTCAGTGAACGTTTGAACGATTGGATCTCAGATTTTTACAATCGGCATAAAGATATTTTTATGCTTACTGATACTGATGATTTCGATTCCAAGGATCTTAAAGGAACTTTGCAACGTTACACAGAACGATTTAAAACTACCGGTAAGATCCATATATGGACTGAATGCAGCGAGAATACAATCTTTGGCTCCCCACAGATAAACCATTTTTACAGAGCATGGCATGATCATACGCACATTTCTTGTCAATGTGGATTTACATTTGCCGGCGAATCAATGACAGCCGCCATTCAAAACTCAATGATTCCTGCTGATTGGACTTTGGAAAAAGAACTGATTATGATTGATATTGTGGGATTGAACCAATATTATAGTATCCATAAAGAATATGTAAAGGATCAACGTAGGTTTGTTATTGATTATATGAGAAATGCATATAGAGCAATTTTTACAAGGCAATGCGATGATCTGAAATCTGAGATCAATACAAATCTCGGAAAGTCATTTATAGCTAGATGATAAGTGATTTAGCTATTGTGCATCCGTAGTTATTGGAACTTATTGCTTCTGAAACTGTATTCTGAGAATATGGACATGATCTACACCTCAAACTAATTTTGTAAACTGATATGGATTTCCGTATCAGTTTTTTAGAATTTCAGAGATATTTTTATGAAGTTCTAATGTAATAAAGGTTTGTTAGGGTACGGGAATGGTAGATTTTAGGATTTTACTTCTTCTAAAGTTATGGCTGGGTCATTACCTCTATCAATGGTAAGAAACACATCAAAGAACTCTTCCAAAGAAGCACCATCAAAATCATCGATTGTTTTTGCTTTTTTTGTAAAATCATCCTGGCTTATTTTTCATTCGGAAAAATGCTTCTCAAGGCTTTTGTGAAGGAGGAGTTTTAGCTCTGAAGCATTGAAGTGGGGAGTTTGTTGCATAGAGGTATTTTTAAATTATATTGTAAAAATCTTTTGATGATCTGCTATAAAACACTCATTATAAGTAATTTGATAAGAAATACATAAAAAGACTTGCATTTTTATTTTTTTTCTGTAGAATGAAACTGTTCACGATGGGTGCAGAGAGCAATGGTCTTTCTCCCCTACGAAAAGTCCTGCTTATACAGTAGGATTTTTCTTTTCTATAAAATATTTCAAATCTTCCAGTACCTGAACATCGGGTCAGGCAGATTTTTTTTAAAAGTTTTGAAGCTTTTTCTCTGTGTGGAATCAAAACCCTACCCAATACATTTCTTTCACGCCAAAAATCTACCAGTGTATTATAATCTCCATCACCACTTACCAGATAGGCTTTGGAAAGTCATCATTCTACCACATCCAATACTCCCTGTATGGCAATATCAATATCTACATTACCTTTAATATCTCCATTAGGAAGAACCATCGTTTCTTTGAAAATTACCTCATAGCCGTGAGAGCGGAGCTGTTTATACAATGTTTCATATTGGGAGACATAACCAAAAAATATTTTAGCTTTATGAATGTTAAATTTTTTCTGTGTGTAGAGAAAAAATGACTTTCGATCTATGACCCAACCCATTTATTTTGTCGACTGATGTATATTTTGTGCGTCTATATAAAGAATATTCATCATGTCTCTATCAATAAAGAAAAAATATCCAGGAGCAATATAATTTGCTATCTTCCTGATTTGCAAATATTAATTCTGTATCAGGTGTCACATTACCAGACTAAAGAAAAAACTACGAGAATCAATAGAAGTCTGAGATTGTTGTTTCAATGTTGAAATTTATTCACCTTTTGTTCTTTCTTTATCTTTGTAACCAAGTTGTTTTTTTACAGTTTCTAAATATTCGCCTCTTTCAAATTCTTCCATTGCTTCTTTGATATCTTCTGCCTCTTGAGTAGTGACGAGACAATCTAAATCTATCTCTTTTTCCTTTTTATTAAAAGCAGTAGGTACAACTATGGATTCTTCTTCTCCTTTCAGGTTTTTATAATGGAAATAGTCTTCTGGAGACATGATGACCCCAACAATTCTATTACGATTGATAATGTAGCATGGTCATTCCTTGTGTATAAGGTTGAGTATTTCTTTTGTTTGAGTTCTTAGACTGGTTACTGAAATAGCGTGTTCTTTGGACATTGATATCTGAAAATCATAAAAAGGAATACATAGGGGATAATTTTAGTAATCCCAAGCATTGGGATTGAGTTGTCTCAGCCTATAGTATCTGGAATTTTCTTTTAAATAATTAAAGAAGAGCGACCTGATGAAACAGAACGTACTCCGTATTTTTTAAGAGGTTCTGCATTAGCATACATCTCTTGGTTTTCCAAAAAATCTTCATCAAGTTTTAATGTTATTTCTTTGGTATGATCCAAATTCTTAGCAGTATAGCTTTGCAGTCTCGTTTTTTCTGCTTGTAACTGTTGTACTGTAAGTCCTTGACTTTCGGGAGATGTTAAGGATTCTTCCAAAAGGAGTTCCTCTTTATCTAAAGTTTGAGCAGTATAACTGAGCATAACAATCATGGGTTAAAATACAAAAGAAAAACGAATTTTCTACGAATAGGCAAGCTCCCTGACTCTTGTTCTTATCATTTCTTTTTGCTTGATTTCTTCTTTGTTTTTATCGATCATATAGAGATCATAGATATTTTGGAGATTGAGCCAAACTGTGCCTGAAGTATCAAGAGCTTCGCTAACACGGGAGGCAATTCTTGGTGTAATATTTCTTCTTCATTTGATCAGGTCATTAATTTCATGTCTGCTGATATCAATTAATCCTGCAAACTGGGCTTGAGACCATCCTCTCATTCCAAGGGCATCTGCAAGATATTCTCAAGGGTGGAATGCTATTCAAGGTTTAACAATCATTTTGTATTCTTAATCAAATAAATCTGTATGACTACCAATTTTAGACAGTACACAATAATTACCTTCAATTTTATAAATCAATAAAATATCATTTTAAAATTAGCCTTTATAGATTCAGCCTCTGCTATCAGCTTTGAAGAAGAATACAATAGTTTTATCAGGTAAAATCGTATAGACAAACCTATACTTTCCAATCCTTAACCTAAAGTTGTTTTTTGTTCAGGACATGGCTGTACTATCAATAAAATTTCTTGATTGGTAGGGATTTTCAGCAATAATTTTTGACTTTTTATGAAAATCAATTGCAATACGCTTGTCACAATGGTCTAAAAATTTTGTTACCTCTTTATTCAATTCTATGCTATAATTCATCTTCTTTTCATAACAGTATCTAAACTGGTGGTTTCTCAACGGTAGTATTCTTCAAGTGCCTCTTGGCGTGCTTGTTCCAGTTCAGGCGTTCGCCTATTATCATCATCATGAAAAAGTTGAGGCTTTAACTTTTCATTGATAATCATCTCCATAAACATTACAAAAAGTCAATTCATAGACAAGCCATAGCCTTTTGCCTTCTGTTCAAACATCTTTTTCAGTTCTGGTTTAACTCTTGCTGATATTTGTACTTCTCCCATCATATTAGTTGTTAAAATATAAATGCTAACTTTAGTATAGCATTTTGTTCACAAATTGCAAGAAGAAGTTATCTGTTTTTATTGGTAATCAAAATATGATGATTTTTTCAATTTTTCCAGCAATTTTAACTTCGCATTTTTATTAAAAATTACGAGATAACCCAATTGAAAACTTGTATTTCTCATCTTCGCACAATGCTAGTTGTGCAAAGATGAAGAGATTTTTATCCGAAAATTATATTTTGTAGACTACTTTGTCTAGCTTATTTCTTTTGTATTACATTAATCCATAGCTACAGAGTGCCATATGTTTTAAATAAGTTGCATTGTGTAAAGATGGGAAATGTGGCTCTACAATTATGTTTAAGACAATTTCTAAGAATTTTTGTAAGGTAAATTTCCTAACAATCTTTAAATTGGAAGATTCAAGTCATAAGATTATCACGAATCAGATTTCATATTTTTATTAATTAAGTCGTTTTCATTTTTTTTCTTATTGCGGACATATATAATACTGACATTCTCTCGTTTGCACCACTCATAAAGTTCAGGATACAAGATGCGTGTTTTTTCTAAATTCTTTGATGTTAAGTTTTTACCATTACCAATATTATTCCATGGAATCGTTCCGCCATAAAATAGGTTTTGAGAATCTTCAATCTGATTCTTATAATACGGTAACAGTTCCCGCTCTTTCTTTTCTCTATGTTTAAAAACTGGAATTTTATCATTGAATTCTTCAAAAAAAGATTTCGGACTGAAGCGGTTGTTGGGATCGTATTTTAAATTTAAAATATTGCAAAGTTTACTATATAATTCTCTCTTTAATATAGGATTTACAACAAATCCTTGCTCTACATTTATGTTAAATGAAAAATTGCTATCTTTCTGTAAAAAGTGCAGAACAAAAGGAGAGTAATAGATATCAAATAGAACTTCAAACACTACTTTGTTTTTGACAAATTCAAAAATATAATACGATTCACCATTATTCTTCATTCCTGCATAAATACTGCGGAGATTACTCAAGGTCATATTTATACCATATTAATTAACGCCTAAGCCAAACCTTTAAAGGAACAACGTTTTCTAAATTAGGATTCAAAGGAACCTTCACATAATATCCTTTTGGAATATATAATCCTGATGTATATGTGTTTGTTCCGTCTTCATATTCTATATAGGGGTAAATTCTTAAATACTCTGCACCTTTGAAACCTTGAGAATTTTTGTTAATAGGTAATAATGCAATGTGGTCTTTGTATTTTGCTGCATCTCCCAATCCTAACTCCCAATTGCACCATTTTGAATTGATAGCATCGGGAGTAGCCAATAGAATAAATTTATCTGCTGCTTTTATTTTTTCCTTTAAACGTAATGCAGTTTCTGCACTGGTATATGCCGGCATATCTTCATCCATCCAATCAACATAAATATCAACTCCTTCTTCCTTTAGAAAGGCAATTGATGACTGCAAGATTGTTCCTTCCTCATGTTTATGGGAAAGAAAGATCATAGGCCGTGTTTTATCTCTGAAAGAATTTTTACTGAGATTGACAATATTATCTTTGGAAAAGGTTCTTTTACTTCTGTAACTATAATTTGATAATTGTGATTCGGTTATATAGCTCATTATTTCTTAATGTTTTTTATGATTTCATATTCATGTTTTTTATCTCTTAATTCTATTGCTTTATCTATGTAATGCGTAGGGTTTTTGATAAAATTTTCCCATTTTACAGATTGTATATAGGAACAATCTCCTGAATACACCCAACCTCCATTACAGAGTCTTTTATCCTGTTCTTTCTTGTTGAACATATTGTCTTTTAAAATATGAAACAAAAATGATGTGTTAAGTGAACGGCAATCACATAAACTATCGTAGGTAATATAATAGCTGTAACTACCTAATTCATCAGGTAAAATAACCGCAATAACACCGTTGGTCTTACTGCTTTGATATTGCCTGCTTTGTTCTTTCAATGAATATGAAACTTCCCAAGGAATCCATTGATCTTTTTCTGGCAAATATGCTTCTTTCATTCCTTTCGAAACTAAGACAATAGTAACACTGCTGTCAAAGATCTTATCTCCCAATTTTGAACCAATGGCCGCATCAGATAATGTGGCCATGCTTTCGCCGTCATCTTCTCCTTTATATATGTGATCATCCCCTTCAAGTGTTTCTGATAATACATCCACATAATCTCTTACGGTTGTATTTTTCCAAAAAGGTGTCCCGCTTAATCGCTGAACTAGAACATCAGAATATTTATACGAAACAAATACTTTTCTTCCCATATTATATTTTATCCATTAAAAGCTCTTGAAATAAAGACATATATCCGTAATCCTTTATCAATTTTTTATTTTTATCATTCTCATGCAGAAATTGATCATATATAATCTTAGTTGCTGCTCCCGTACTGGCAATTGGTAATATGATAGCATCAGGAAACCTTTCCTTGAACATTTCGTGTTCGGCTAGAATACCTTCCATGCCACCAATAAAAATCCCGGCAACAAAATTATTTTCATCTAACATTCTTTCACGTAACCTTTTTTTACTCAATTCCGAATCTTTAAGATTTTCAGTAAAAACAATATCTGTAAAACTCTCATTATCTTCTGGGAAATCTTCTTCAAAAAATCTTGATTGATACAACCTTACATGTTCCTGGGTATTAAGATTCAGTTTTGTCATAACGTAATAGATTAGTGGCGTTATGGAAGGATGCCCACCCCATATTATTCGATGATGTGGTAAAACAACCGTTGTTAATGCGATAATTGCATCTCTGATTGCAATAATATCGGCTGTTTCAAAATACTGTGAATCTCTATCTGGAAGAGGAATACTTGCTGATAGGAATATATTTTTTAATTCTGTTGCAGCCATGATTCAAAATCTTGTTTTTTTAATGTTTTAATATCTTTTTTAAAATTCTCATTCAGCCACTCCAGATGCTTTAGCCATTTATCTCGGATTCTCAAATCGTCATAGATCAAGCGGACTGTTACATCTTTATATCCAAGTAGTTCTTTTTTGATTTCCGCGGACTGACAACTCATTGATTGTGGAATTCCAATTGTCGGAATATAAACAACTCTCTTACCTCCTTTTAAATCTTCTGTTAAAAATTTCTCTGGTTGTACCGTAATTGTTCTTCCATGTCTGTCGGCTATATTTCTAAATTCAGTAATGAGATTATCTTGTCTTGCAGCCAAATTCCTTGCTCTTACTGATTCTACCTCTTGAATAATTTTTTCAACAGTCTCTTTCTTTAACTTTGAATAGTCTGGGTCATTATAAATATCATCTATAAAATCAGATTCAAACATTTGCTGAGGATAGCTCAAATGTGAAGTTACATCCGCCTTGACATTATGATTCGGCCAAACTAACTGAACAATTCCAATTTGCTTAGCTCCTGCTTCAGCAAATTCTTCTTTGCACCAATGACTCTCCAAAAACTGGGGTGTATTGAGAAGTACAATTGCATCGCAATCGGTCATTCTATGCCACAGTTCATCCTGAAAAGGCTCTCCTTTTCCAATGGAATGGGTATCAAGAAAAACGTCAAAATTATGGGCTTCCAAGGCCTCATATAGTTGAATAGCTACAGATGAGGATTCATTTCTTTTATAGCTTATAAATACCTTTCTAGTTATTCTCAATAACTCAAATGATTCCAGTATAATATTTACAATCCGATTAAGTTCTGTTACTTTATATTGAATACCATTTTGATTATATAATATTTTCGGTATCTCTTTACTGAAAGAACTATCATTGAAAAACACAGGAAGAATCATTGTCCCGTCTTTGATCAATCTTTCTGCTACATTAACATCCTTAAAATTTCCATCTACATCTCCAAAGTAGACAGCGAAAGACGGTTGGTTTCCCGCATATTCATTATTAACATCTTTTGAGGTAATAATTTTGATGATCTCTTTTGGCAGTCCTAAATTCTCTATCTCCTGAATAAGCCGATCAAGTATGTCTTGTTTAACGGAAACATCCGACCCCAATAAAATCAGCTGGTATTTGTATTTCATCTTTTATATTTGGTTTTTATAGCAGTGATTAACAAAAATATTGAAAAAATCTCATTAAGTTTAAATTTTTCAATAGTATTTTACAAAAATGAAACATTATATCTCATGGGTGATTTTGTTAATATTTCTTGTTTTTTTATAACTCGCAATGTTTATTTTTGTAAAACATTCATATTGTAACAATGGTAGATTTCAATCCCTATAATAAATATTCAAAATCATATCCTCCAAACTCGATTCATAATTTTTTAGGACATCCTTCAGGAATTAACCGTGCGATACAAATTGCACTTTTTAATCACCACCGTTTTGCCTTTTATTATTGGAATCTGTGGAAAAATGAGTCATTAAAAGAGAGAAAGAATTTTAACATTGACCTGATTTCTTACGATTGGCATCAGGACCTTGTATATCCACAAGAAAGGTGCAAAGAAGAACTAAAAAAACTTGATATACAGAACAGCTTTGAAGTTTCTTATTTCAGCTCTTACAGATTAAATTCTTTAAATGACTCTCACATCATGTCAGCAGTATATCTGGATATCATTAATGATGTATGGGTTTTGTGCAGACAAGGGAAATTTGAAAGGGATTGGGAAGATGAGTATCTTGAGGATTATAATGGTAAAAAACACACCATCAGAAAATTTAAAACTGAAGAAGCTCTTCAAAAAGCCTTATTCCTTTCCGAAATACAGAATGTTTTCTTTGACATTGATCTGGATTACTTTACGCTCAACAATAATATTGAGCCTACGGATAAATTCAAGTACATGAAAGAGTCTGAAATAAAAAATATGCTTTCTTGTGATAATATATTGATGCAATGGATTTTTGAAAGAATGGAAGGAATTACAATTGCTCTCGAACCTGAATACACAGGAGGAATATCCAAGTCCTTAAAATATCTGTCGTTAATCGAAAAATTATGGTTTGATAAGCCGTTAGGAAATTTTAGTGTTCAATGGAAACATTTAAAAGAATAACATTAAAATCTTAAAAAGTCTAATTTTAAGATTTTTAAAACTGTCTAATAAAATCATCATTATTGGCAAGAGCATCAGTGATTACTGTTTTATAATAATTAACACCAAAATCTCTTTTCAATCCATTAGTTTCATCTAGTAGGAATTGTTTGATTATTTTAGAATTTCCTTGGAAAATTTTAGACCCTGTAAAAGAAGAATATATTTTTTGATATACATGGTTGAATCTATCTTCATATTTTTTCAATAGATGAAGCTTTGTATAATGTCTTTCTATGATGGAAAAAAAATCTGCATCAATATTTGAAGTATTATCCAAATAAAAACTTACTCCGAAAACACGTAATATCGGATTATAATGTAAATCAAGAAACAAATACTGCTCTGTGGGCAAAGAATCTAAATATAGATTAATGATTCCTCGTTTATTATCATTTTTATCCTTCCAATATTCTCCTTTCAATTGATTGCATCTTGGGCAACACGGAATTAAGTTAAGCGACTTAACACAAAATTCGGGATATCTTTCTTTAGGCAAATAATGATCCATGGTGTCATCTGAATTAATTCCACAATACTGGCATACTCTTTTTATATGATCTTCCTGATTTTCCCTGATGAGAGTAATCAGTTGCTCTAAAGGCTTTGTCGAAACTTTATAGCAATGCAACAAATCTGCTTTGCTTTCTGAGGAATAGGTATTTTCGGAAATAGATTCTAATTGGTTACTTTTGAACTTTTTATCGTACTCATCATATCTTTGTTGTACTGAAGGTTTCAATATTAATAATCTTCCTTTGGTTGGAGATTCTTTAGCTAAACGAATTTTTTCAAACTCGTCGATGCATTTAATAGGCAGTGGACTAAGATTCTTCATTATTGTACAAATTATACAGATAGGTCTTTGAATGCAGGCTTAATTTGTTTTCAAACAAATTTAAAACTTCTTCATAGGAAAACTGTTTGCAAAGCTTTTCAAATACTTCCTTATAGGTCCCCTTTACATCTTTCGTCTGAAAAACCTCTTCTGTGAGTTCATCTAAGTTTTCTCCAAAACTTTCCAATCCAAGATTTCTGATAAATGGCACATCCCCTTCTCTATCAAACACTTTGATATATCTTGAGGGAATCTCCTGTATGATAATTGGCGAATGAGTCGCAACTACAGCATATGAATCAAATTCTCCAAGCAAGATATCCAGCATTCTGATAAAGTTGGCAATAGCATTGGGGTGGAGATGCATTTCGGGTTCATCAAACAACAATAAAGAGTTCTCCCTTATGCTTGCTAAGATTTCGGTGATAACATACATTAGAAAGCTTTGTCCAGAACTTAAAAGCTTTGAAGTTGTATTATCTACAATTTCAAAATTTTCATTTTCAAATATTTCTTCGTAAAATATATCGGCTAAATGAGTTCCTATTATGGTATTCATAATTTTATACCACTTGTTATGTCTGTTCGTATCCCAAATTGCCTTTACAGCATTTTCATAGTTTTTTATAAGTTTCGTACTGGTAAGTAGTTTATCATTCTCGTCTCTAAGTCCGCAGTATTTGTAGCTGAAAGATTTGTCTTTTTGTGGTCTTGAAAATTTGTCAAAAGCACTATAAGACACCGTAATCACTTTACTGAAAAGTGGTCGACTTGGATAAAAAGTTTCTGTATCTATTAATTCTTTCTCTGCTTGACCGCTAAGATCAATCGCCAACTGAGCCAAGAACTGAGTTTTCCCTGTGCCGTTTTTCCCGATTAAACCAATTATTCTATTAGGTAGGTATTCATTGTCACCAAAATTAAAATCCACTTTATGAATTCCATTAGCGTTTGGCAAATGACATTGATAAGTAAAAATAAAATCTTGTTCTATTGGTAAATTTTCTAAGACTCTTTTCGCTTCATGAAAAGCTTTCTCTGCCTCACTAAAACGCAGCAGGGATGTTTTGAAATTACGGTTATTTTCAAATCTGTCTCTCACTGCCGGTAGAAAAGCCATATCATTTAAAGCATCTAATACTGTATAAAATAATTGACTATCTACCAAAGAACTTTTTAAATCCTTATAAAAATGTATAGATTGACCCAATGAGCAGAACTCGTCCGGTAATTCTTCAAATTCTCGAGGAATAAATTCAATAGTTTCATATTCCTCCTCATGCATGATTTTTATTTTACCAATATTCTCATATCGTCTTTCAGAATCATAAAAACTGAGATTGAAACTTGTTTTTCGGTTAAAATCATCCCAAGAATTATGCTCCAAAACGAAGCAAGGATATTGATCTGCTTTTTTATCAACGTAAAATTTCATTTATCAGTTTTTATAAAGAAATATTTATTCTAAACTTTAATATTTTTTTATCTCTTTGTTTGGAAGTTAAAAATAATTAAATTTTTGTCTAATTAAGAAAAGATTTTGTCTAAGAAGTTTTTTGTTCCAAAAACAGTTAAATTTCTCTTGCATTTACATAAAAGTTATCTACTATAGACAATAAAAAAGTATTTACCTTTTCTGAAGCGATGCTCCAAATCAAATTTATAGGGAAAAATCTTATTGATATGTACCAAAACCCTAATAAATGGAAAGGAAGTTATCCTCCTTGAATCATAAAAAGCTACATCAAACTCGTTACATTGATGCAAGCAGAGGGAATAAACGATGTGATAGAAATCAATAAATTCTGAAACTACCAAATCTGACCCAAACAAGGAGATATGAAATGAATTTGGGCAGGTCGCTTGAATGACGGACGAAGGCTGGAGTTTACAAAAGATGGCTCCTGAATAATCCAAGTCATTAACATTACCAAAATAAGCAATCATTACAAAAAATAACTTTTATCACTTACTCTCTTACTAATATGATCAAATCCGGAATAGCATTTCATCCATGAGAATATCTTGCGGATGCTCTTGAAGTCAAAGGACGGTCTCAAACACAGCTTGCAGAATTAATCAATATCAGCAGATATGAGGTTAATGATCTCGTAAAGTGAAGAAGAAACATTACGCCGAGAATAGCAGGGCGTATTGGTGAGGCTCTTGATACGCCAAGTACTGTTTGGCTCAATCTCCAAAACATATATGATCTTTACAAGATAGACCTGAATAATGAAGAATTCAAACAAAAGGAAGCAATAAGGAAAAGATTACAGGAGTTTGTTGTTGCATAATGATTTCACGCTTAATAAATAGAACAATAACCCTGCGTTAAAAGATTATTAGAAATTGCAAAAAATTGATTTCAAAATCCTTTGTTAATGATGGTATTGATTACATCTTATTCTCAAAAACAACTTTATAAAACTTTACGGCTTCGGGTACAGCATTTATTCTTCGTACCAAAATAATCTGTTCTAAACCATTTAAAACCGCAAAATGTTGTACCTATGTTGTACCCAAGTTCAAGGTACAAAAAAACTCTCTTGAAAAAGAGAGTTAAATCACTGAAAATCAGCATATTATATGTAGCGAAGACGGGAATTGAACCCGTGACCTCAGGGTTATGAATCCTGCGCTCTAACCAACTGAGCTACCTCGCCGTTTTGGTGGTGCAAATATACAAAAATATTTACTCTCTCCAAATTTATTTTAACTTAAAATATTCCAAAACATCACCTACATGCTCTGGTTTGCTGATTATCTTATTGTTAGCATCCAAAATAAAATACGTAGGAGTTGCATGAACATTGTATGTATCTACGTAAGTACTGTTCCAACCTTTCAGTTCAGAATCATTTACCCATGGAAATGCTGCAATCTTTTTAGAATAAGAATCTTTATCCACATCTAAAGATAAACCAACAACCTGAACATTTTTAGCCTTCAAATCGCTATATTTAGCCAATAATTGAGGAAGCTCACTTTCACAGTGAGAACACGTGGAAGACCAGAAAATAACTACCTTTTTATCAGCCTTAATATCCTGTAAAGATTTAGCAGTAGTATTAACCGGTGAATTAAACTTATAATTAGGAAAAACTGCTCCCATTTCAACGTTGGCGTTAGATTTCAACGTGGAAGCAAGCCTATCGGTAATTGTGCATTTTAGATTTTTAGCCAGATTAAGATATTTATCCTTGAAATCCTGCATATCATATACATCAAAAATATCAATTAACTCAGAAAGTACGGTCTGCCCGCGAGGAGTTTCTACTTTTAATATGTCTAAAAGTTTATCCACAGAGGCTGTAACATTAGTATTGCCACCCGAATTCAGATAACTTACTAAAATTGGTCTCAACAGTGATGATGTTTCTAACATATCGTTAGACTTATCAATAAAATTAATGATTTCGTCCTGAGTTACTTTTTTAGAAGCATCACCAGACAAAAATTTACTGTAATTGGTATTGTAATAATAGATAAAAGGATGCTGCGTCTGATCTATTCCGGAAGAGCTTCCTGAAAGTCTGTTGATTTCAGTCTTTAAAGCTTTTCCAAACTCCGTATTGTCTTTATAATATTCTTTGATCTGTGCTAAAGCAGGAAGAATAAGTTCTTTCTTCTGCGAGCCTTCCTGAAGCTTACTCATCACATCATTGGCTTCATCAAGATAAACGATATCCTTTATTTTATTAGCCTGCGTTTCAAGCTTAACACTTACATTTTTATTTTCTGAAATGAAATTGAAAGTATTATTGGAGTTGGGAAAATAGACTTTCATCATTCCCATATAATTTTTGGGATATTTAAAAGTCCATACATTATTTTTACTTTGTTCTTTGGTTACAATAATATCCTTAGAACCATTTAAAGTATATAAAATTGCGTCTTGATCTTTAAAATCGGCAGGAGCCTGAATGGAGACTGTAAACTGAGCCTGTAATGAAAATGCAGCTGCTAAAGCTGATATTGTAAAAATTTTTTTCATAACGTAAAAATAAAAAAACTCTCCGAGTAATCAGAGAGTTTAATAGTATTTTAATAAAATTTTATGCTTTCTTAGCTGTATACTTTTTAGTAAAAAATGCGATAAATAAAACAGCAATAATTCCTAATGCATACACATACATATCTATCGGTGAGGAAACTACAGTTCCTCCTGAACCGGATCCTCCGGTTCCCCCGTCACCAGGGTTTGGTGGTGCCTGTGCGCTCACCCATGATAGTGCAAAAAGAAAAAAAGTAAAGACCAGTTTATTAATAGTTTTCATATTCAATTATTTTAAGATTTTCGTGTTAACAATATCTCCTTTGTCTGAAACAACTTTTACTACGTAAGAATTCTTGATATTTTTATCTAATTCAATTACGAAGTCTCTAGAAGTCTCAACAGCTTTTTTAGAGATTACTAATTTACCACTCATATCATAAACTTCGATGTCTGCTTTTTTCCAATTAGGATCAAATCTAACGATATAGTTATCAATTGCAGGGTTGTAAACAACCAATGTTCTTGATGGAGATTTGGTATCATTTGTTGCTAATACTACACCAGCCGGCTCTCCATAATATAGATCTGCTTCAGTAGTAATAGCCGAAGTAGTTCCACCCTGAACAGCTTGTTGTAAATTACCGTTAGCAGCCTTATAATAGAATCCGATTCCTGAAGATAACTGATGTACTCCGTTATTTACCAATTCACCGTTTTCTTTAACTTCAAATTTATATGACTTAACTACATTGGTATTATAATTAACCAGTTTAATGTTCTTACCTAAGAAATTAACTTCGTTAGCTTCATTAATATACAACCAATAGTTAAGATTATTGTTATCATACCCACCATTCGGAGCTTCTTCAAAAGTACCGATAACATCTCCTCCTGTAGCAGAAGCCTGAACTGTTGTTGCAGATGATGTCTGGTGTCCTGTTGTAAAATTAGGATTTACCACGTAATATGTTCTTCCAACTTCATTACCATTAGCATCCAGAGCAATTACACCAAGTTGTTTTACAGTATTGGTAGTTCCTTTTTGTCCGAAGGTTGTATTCGCAGAAGATTTAGCAGCATTTACATTGTAGTCTACATTTGCAGCTCTAACAGTGCTGTTAAATCTTCTTAGGGTAGAGAAATTCAATGTCTGTGCTGTATTATCTCTAAGCTTTAATACAAAAGTCTGCATCGGCTTTATGATAAGTCCTGTATCTCCTACAGGTACTCCTAATGTAGTATACGTCTGAACCTGAGCTCCGGTAGTATAGGTTCCCCCTCCTCCATTGCTTCCTCCTGCGTAACTAACTACTGTACCGGTAGTATATTTTACTCCCCATATATTAGATACAGCGTTTCCGTCTGTAACGCCGCCACTTTCAACATATCCTATTCTGGATAAATCAAGGTTGGTGAAGTATGGATTACCAAACTGATAAATATTTTTACCGAAATTTCCTACGAATTTTCCAGTAGTATTAGAGAACTGATCCTGAAGATAAGTTGCATATTGCTCACCATAAGTATTGTATCCAAGCCCATTTGGTCCAAAAGAAACATTACCTGCATTCTGCAGACTCACTGCTGTAAGATCTTCAGAACGTACAGGAGCTCCGTTTAAGGTATAAACAGTACCTGTAGGGGTAGGTGCAATAGTTGGTAAAGTTGATGGTGGAGTACTTAAATCAAGATTGTTTGATCTTGATCCTAACATATAATATGCCGGGGAATTAGGAGTTGTGTTGGCAAGATTTGTAACATGATCAGAAACCGCACTTGCGTTATTCCATGATAAAATCAAATCATTGTTAACAAATCCCGGATTGTTAAGGGTTCTTGTAGTCCCGAAAGTCTTGTTCAACTCTGTTGATAAAGTACTGTACGCTTTTCCGGCAAAAGGCAATGCCATTTGTTGGAAATAGTTTCCATTACCATTCTTAGCGGTTCTGTATTCCTTACTTACCACACCGGTAAGATTGCCTGCAGAAATACCATTAATATAAAGCTGACCGTAAGTGGAAGAATCATAACTTCCCGGTGTATTAAGTCTTAAGACGATGTTTCCACCATCTGTTTTGTTGGCACCACCGGTGGTAATTGTTTTGAAAGCATCTGTCGAGGTGGCATCTACCATAACGTTCCCATGAACGTCTACGATACCAGCTCCTCTGGTCTGGATTCCTCCTCCACTATATACCAAAGTACCTTCACTCACATACGTAGTAGCAGCGTCATCTACGTGTACTAGAACATTCTGCGCCTGAACAGAATAAGTAGCTGCCAATAAACCAATAGCAAATAAACTTTTTCTCATTGTATATAAATATTTGTGTGTTAATACAATATCTCAAATGCAAAGTTATGTTTTTTTTACTAAAAAACAAAAATATTTTATTTATTAACAAAAATATTATCCTCAGTTAATACTATTTCCTGTTGTTCACCTATGGAGAACATATAATCCTCAAGCACCTTTTCGGTGGTTCCTCTCAAGCCTCTTGCACCTAATCCTTTTTCAATAGTTTCTTCTACAATTTTTTCAATAGCCCCGTCTGTAAATTTCAGATCGGCTCCATCCATTTTAAAAAGTTCGATAAACTGATTGACAATTGAATTTTTAGGCTCCTTCATAATTCTTACCATTGTTTCTTTCGTAAGCTTATCAAGATAAGTAATGATCGGGAATCTTCCCAAAAGTTCAGGAATAAGACCGAAAGAACGAAGATCGATTGCATTAATATTGGTTAATATGTATTCGTCTTCATCCGTTTTGTTAATTTTTTCCGAACTGAAACCAATTGCCTGCTTATTCATTCTTCTTTCAATGATTTCTTTGATCCCGTCGAAAGCTCCTCCTGCAATGAACAGAATATTTTGTGTATTCACCTGAATATATTTCTGATCCGGATGCTTTCTTCCTCCCTGTGGCGGAACATTTACAATACTGCCTTCCAAAAGTTTCAGTAATCCCTGCTGAACTCCTTCTCCGGAAACGTCTCTTGTGATACTCGGATTATCTGATTTTCTGGCGATTTTATCAATTTCATCAATAAAAACGATTCCTTTTTCCGCTTTTTCCACATCATAATCGGCAACCATTAAAAGTCTTGAAAGAATACTTTCCACATCTTCACCTACATAACCAGCTTCCGTTAAAATCGTAGCATCCACGATACAGAAAGGAACATTCAGTTCTCTGGCAATGGTTTTTGCCAGCAACGTTTTCCCTGTTCCTGTTTCACC
Organism: Chryseobacterium sp. HMWF035; assembly: GCF_003094695.1. NCBI lineage: Bacteria > Pseudomonadati > Bacteroidota > Flavobacteriia > Flavobacteriales > Weeksellaceae > Chryseobacterium > Chryseobacterium sp. HMWF035. The sequence goes on from NZ_QEHP01000139.1 coordinate 121,298, forward strand.
GATCATGATGATGTTTGACTTTTCAAGCTCTACCTCTCTGTTTTCGTCCTGAGCGTGAAGTAATCTCTTGTAGTGATTGTACACAGCAATCGACAATTGTTTTTTTGCCTGATCCTGCCCGATGACATACTGATCGAGAAATTCTTTAATCTCTTTCGGTTTCTTAAGTTCGTTTATATTTTCTGCCGGAGCATAACCTGATTTTGAACTGCTGTCTTTCACGATTGCATGAGCCTGCTCGATACAATTTTCGCAAATAAAGCCGTTTTGACCCGAAATCAGCATCTGCACTTCATTTCTCTTTCTTCCGCAGAAAGAACATTGGTTTGAATTCATTTTTTATACGTAATATATAATAAGGTATAGAGTAAAGAAACTCGTAAAAATCTGCTTTACGAGTTTCTGTTATTTTTTAAGAATTAATAATAGAGTTCTGAATCTCAGTGTATTCTTCACCCGTAAGTTTTAAACGCTCATTTTTAAAATTCATTTCTTCCACGGTATTTAACGGGATGAGATGAATATGTGCATGAGGAACTTCTAATCCTACAACCGCCACACCAACTCTTACACACGGAATTGCTTTTTTAATTTTTTTGGCAACTTCCTGAGAAAAACCCCAAAGATTTTTATATTCTTCGCTGTCCAGATCAAAAATTAAATCAACTTCTTTTTTGGGAACAACCAACGTGTGTCCTTTTACTAAAGGCATTGCATCTAGAAATGCAATAAAGTTTTCATCTTCGGCAATTTTATATGAGGGGATCTCGCCATTGATGATTTTTGTGAATATTGTGCTCATTTTTACTTAAAAATGTTTTTGATTAGAAATTAAACTTCAGTTCTTTTTCTTTCATTACAGGGTAATGTCCAATACTTCAAAAGACAGTTTGTTTCCGTTTGGTAAAGTAATATCTGCCGTTTCTCCTACCGCTTTTCCAAGCAGTCCTTTTGCAATCGGTGTGTTTACTGAGATCTTTCCGGATTTCAGGTCGCTCTCGTTATCCGGAACCAATGTAAACACCTGCTCCTGATTGGTTGCATTATTTTTAAGTCTTACTGTGGTAAGAATTGAAACTTTTGAAGTATCGAGCTGACTTTCGTCTATGATTTTTGAAGTGGAGATCACATCTTTCAGCTTAGAAATCCTCATTTCAAGCATTCCCTGAGCTTCTTTTGCCGCATCATATTCTGCATTTTCCGACAAATCTCCTTTGTCTCTTGCTTCTGCGATCTGCTGAGTAATTTTTGGTCTCTCTACAGTTTCCAACTGTTCCAGCTCAGCTTTCATTTTCTCTAATCCCTCCTTTGTAACATAGCTTGCCATAATTTTCAAAATTTAGTTTTAGTATAAAAAAATAATCCGACATTTGCCGGACAATGTTTTCGTGTAATAATCGTTTAATTTTTACAAATATATAAAAATTTAAATTGAAATGAAAAAAACTTTTTCAATATTATCTATCATCACATTATTGATTTTCAGTAATTTATCTATACATTCCTGCGGAAGCCGTGAAGACACCGTAAGTTGCTTTCCAAACAACCCGATCAACGTTACGCTAAATCTGAACCTCCCTGCTTACTATGCACTGAATCAGGTTGGTGGCTGGGTTTACATCAACGAACAGCAATCCGGAACGAAGGGACTAATTGTGGTAAGAGCATCGGACAATTCTTTTAAAGCCTACGACAGAAACGCCCCTCACATCTGCCCCGACAACAATACCACTCTGGAAGTTCAGGACAACATCAGAATTGTCTGCCCGAAAGACAATGCGCAATGGATTTTGTTAACCGGACAACCCACTGCTGTAGCCAATGTACAGCCGAAAACGTATCTTTACAATTATGATCCTTCAGGGAAAATTTTAAATATTTATTATTAGAAATAAAAACCGCAGAGATTTTCTGCGGTTTTCTTTTTATAAATTTATAATTTTCAGATTTATTTTTTCTACTTTATCTATTTTATATTGTCTTAGAAAACCATTTTTATAATCAACAATATAATTTTCAATCACATAATTATAATCTCCATTTAGCTTTTCTTTCAACTTACTAATAATTTTTTGATGTATGTTGTTACTAAGATCTAAGAAATAAAACCGAATTAAATCTACATTTTCTGGTTTTAATATGAGAGTCAGCTCTAAGTTTGGTTTTTCACTTTTCTCATTTTCAAAACATTTTATGATATATTTATTTTCATCTAATTTTTCCACGATAATTTTATTGATTATTTTTTCATCTTTAGTAATATATGTTTCTGAATTTGTGAATTTGTACTTAATTTTATCTTGATTATAAAACCTAAAAAAGTGCATATCACAGATTTTTTCTTTATAATCATGCAGAACCCCATTCTTATTATTAAACATTTGCATATGATAAAAAGGATTTTGCGTATTCAGAACATAAGACATATTTGTCTCATTTTTTTTATTTTTTTCATTATAACTACTAAAGACAATTTTATAGTCAAATGAATATGTTTGGGCATTTATATAAGAGACACTAAATATTAACAGTAATAATATTTTTTTCATATTTAAATTTTAGTTTGTGGTTTTTTTTGTGTATTGGGATAGAATATTATTTCCATGTCTGCATTGCAGAATTCCAGTTTGCAGATTCGCTATTCCAATCATAATTTATATAATATATTTTAAAAAGCAGAAAATTTTTGCTTTTTTATAATTACTTAAACAGTAGAATTTATTAGTATTTATAAATGATTTCAATATAAATTACATATCATCCATATAATATTCGTATTCTACTTTCTCAAAAATAATGTTATTAGCATCAATTCTTTCACTTTCAATATAAATAGCATTATACTTTTTTGCCAGTTCTATCAACCCATCATAATTGAAATAAAGAGTACTTTTGGTAAATTCAGAAAGATCTGTATAATTATATTTATTTTTAATAATATCTAAATTCATAATAATTTTACCGTAAGTGTTTCTTGGAGTTTTATGAGGGAGTAAAATTATCTCTCTTCGCTTCTCAATAGTATCTTTTATATCAAGATATGTATTATAATCCTTCAAAAACTCATTATCTATATCTCTATGGATAAAAGTGATTCCTTGACGTATAGCATTACACCCTGATTTCTGAAATTTTTTATCACTAAAACAAATATTTTTCTGAATACCAATAGGAAAGGTATTCAACTGTTTCTTTGACATTAAGTCATAAAGAATCTTGTTATTCGGAATAATTTTTATTGCGGGTATTTTTTCTTTGTAAGAAATCAAACCACTTGGTGAGACTCTAAGAATTTCTTTTTCCTCCCTTACTTCTATTTGTAAGGGCGAAATTTTGTTAAAATATAATTCTTTTTCTTTCGCAAAATCTGTTAAAATAAATAGAGTATCTGATTTCTTTTCCTGTGCAAAACAAAAGTTAATGTTCAATAGGAAAATAATTATTATAAAGCTATACATTTTCATAATTAATTGCAGTTTTTATTGGCTGGATAATTATTATTAGTATTGGGTAAATGACCATTATCTATTATACTTACTATTTCATTATGAAATTGAGTCGGAGTTTTATTAGACCAACTTGCAAAATGGCTTGTTTGCCTAATTCCATCCATTTGTAGATTTAAAGCTACTTCATATTTCCAATTATTTCCATAATATGTCTGCATTGCAGAAGTCCAGCTTGCAGATTCGCTATTCCAATCATGATTGTTTTTCACATAGTTTGTCAGTTTTTGTATATAAGAGTTTATATCAAAAGTTGGAGTTTCAAAAATTTCGTGTTGCCACTGGTTTAAACTACTAGGCGAGTTTGTCATATATAAGCACAATAAATTCGCGAAATAATGATCTGGATTATTACTGAAAAAATCATTCTGATTACAAGCATTTTGTGCATTTCCTACTGAAATATGTGCTGTTCCGTCGTTATGCCATTCAATCATATTTAGTTGGGTTAAATCATTTAGCATAAATGCATGGGTTAATTCATGGGCTAAAATAGTCATTATTCTTATATTAGAACTTTGTAGCATATCAGTTCCTAAAACAATTTCATAAGATACTCCGCCATCATAACTTTTTGTTGAAGCATATGCTCCTGTTGCTGGCAGATTATGATCATATTTAAAAGTGAGTTTTGGAGCATTATTGCCATTAAACATACGCAACATTTTCTGAAACAGATTGTCTGATGTTGGAGTAATGGGAAGCGTAATTTTATCATCTGAAATATTGGTGTCACCCGTCATTTTTTGCAGGATACATTTTACACGCGCATCCATATCTGTGGTAATGTGTATATCATACATAAACCAATTCTGAAACTGCTCCCAAGTCGTTGTAGGATTTTGCATAAGAAAATTAATTCCAAAATACATAAAATTAGCAGTATCCACATTTTGGTTCGCCAAAAAATATGCTCTTAAATTGTCTGCTTCCATTAAATGATTTTGCAGATAAGAAAACTGCTGTGTATTTAAGCTCTGCATACCGATCTGTGTAAGCATGTAATTAATAGCACTCGATGCGGGAAGACTATAAGCAGGATTGCTTCCTGCACCTCCATCCGGTCCATAGCTTCCTCCATTTCCTATTTCATTATAAAATTCATCCTGAAAACAACTGTTAATAATTTGTGTATCGTAATAAGCAGCATTAATTGTTCCTGCATAAGCACAGGGTTTTCCCGGAAAATGCAAACCTTCTATACAGGAGACTGGTGTAGTAATTACTGTATAACAGCCAATTGCTGTCTTATCAGCATTCTTAGCGGCTGTTTTTGCAATCCCGTTCTCGAAAGAAAGACTGGATATAAGTTCTCCGTTGTAAGACTTATAATGTACCGTACCAGAGAAGGTTGTAAGATCCAGATAAGGAATTGGCGTATTGGAAATATACTGTGCGATAAAGAATGATTCCTTTTCTCCTATAGTATAAACGAGTATCTCATAAACCGTATCATCTTTTTTAGTAAAAGTACTGTAAGATGTTTTGTTACCTTTCTTTACAACATCTACCGGCTGGTTATCAAAAAGCAATGCAGCGTAAGAATTGGATTTTGAAAAGTAATTGGACGAGTTTATTTTCGTTTCTAGAAAATTTTTAAAAGCAGGAACGTCCTTCATGAGGTAAACCTTCGCTTTTTCTTTTTGAGTTTCAGAAGAAAAACTGTCGGATGAGGTATCTTCTGTGCGGCAGCTAATCATAAATAAGACCAATGCCATAAGCATCAGGAAATAAGATTTTTTCATTTTGTGTTGAATTAAAAATTTGATACTTCAAATATATATTTTATTCCGATACCTTACTGTTCTATTTTCGGGAATCTATTCTCTTTTTTCGGGAGGAATAAATTTTATGAATTAGAAAGATAGTTTTTGTTACTTTTGTTATAATATTATATTAGATCACAATGAACATTCAGATAGGAAGCAAAATAAGAAGATTGAGAGAAACTAAAGGCTTTTCTCAGGAAGAAATGGCTGAAAGGCTGCAAATTTCCCGTTCAGCATACAGCCGTATAGAAACTGGTGAAACAAACTCCTGGGTTAATCATATTGAGAAGTTGTGCGAAAATTTAGATATTAAACCGGAAGATTTTTTTATTAATTCTGAGAACAACATAAATACAAATCAGGATAACGCTTCTGCGGTTCAGTCTAATCCACATCATGATACTCACATCACCATCAATCAATTATCTGAAAAAGTAATTGAAATGTATGAAGAACGCATCCGAGAGCTGAAAGAACAGGTAGAATTCTGGAAAACAAAGAACAGCTAAAAATTTGTAATGAAAGTTGTCATACAAAGAGTTTCAGAATCCAGCGTAAAAGTGGATGGGAAAATTGTCGGGGAAATCGGAAACGGACTAATGCTTCTGGTAGGAATTGATGAAAATGATGAAAAAAGCGATGCAGACTGGCTTGTACAGAAAATCTTAAACCTCAGGATTTTTGGGGATGAAGATGGCAAACTGAATCTTTCCGTTCAGGATATTCAGGGAGAGATATTATGCATCAGTCAGTTTACGTTGATTGCCGATTATAAAAAAGGAAACCGCCCTTCTTTTATTAAAGCAGCAAAGCCGGATAAAGCCATTCCTTTGTTTGATTATTTTAAAGAAGAAATTTCAAAATCAGGACTGAAAACCGAGAGCGGAATCTTCGGAGCAGACATGAAAGTTTCGTTAATTAATGACGGACCGGTAACAATTGTGATGGATTCCGTTACAAAAGCTTAAATTCGCAGAAAATATATTTACATTCAACAATGAAAAAAACGTTATTTACCTTAGTTCTTTTAACAGGAGTAAATCTTGCATTCGCTCAGAAATCTTATACAGACGAGCAGAAAGCTTCTTACTACATCGGTTTAGATATTGCTGAAAACATGAAGAAGCAGGGCTTTCCGGCAGATCCTGAATTACTGGCACAAGGTTTTAAAGATGCTTTCGGAGATAAGCCAAGTTTATTCCCGAAAGAAGAAATGGGAACTTTTTTACAGGGCTTTATGCAGAAGCAGAACGAAAAAAAACAGGCTGAAGCAAAAGTAAAAGCAGAGGAAAACAAAAAGAAAGGTGCTGAGTTTTTAGCTAAAAATAAACTAAACAAGAACATAAAAACCACAGCAAGCGGTTTACAATATGAAGTTCTTAAAGAAGGCGATGGTAAAGCAAAACCAACTGCTTCAAGTACTGCAAACGTAAAATACACCGGAAAATTAATGGACGGAACCGTTTTCGATTCTACGGATAAAAACGGAGGACAACCGATCGAATTAAATCTTTCAGGCGTTATCAAAGGTTGGACAGAAGGAATCCAACTGATGTCGAAGGGTGCAAAATACAGATTCTACATTCCGTCTGATCTTGCATACGGAGACAATGGAGCAGGTGGCGTAATTCCTCCGGGAGCCACTCTTATTTTTGATGTTGAACTGGTAGATTTTAAATAATCTTCCCTGTTAAAAAATAGCAAAAACGTCTTTCAGAAATCTGAAAGACGTTTTTTTTAAATAAACTTTTATAAAAAAACTAATTTGCAGGAACGCTGCTGAAATTTAGTGCGATTCTAAGGTTCATGTCAGAACTTGTCTGGTTCTTCAGTTCATAAACCGTTCTTACGGTAACCCCCGTACTTTTTACCACCTCATCCAAAAATCCTGAAGTTGCAAGATCAAGATTCAAACTTGAAGCATCTGTAGAAATATTGGACCTCGAAGCAACCAGTCTTTCGGCCGTTCCGCTGGATGAAATGTATACTTTTATGGATTTGAAAGCATTCAGGCTTCCTCCTGTAGGAGAAACAACAGAAACTTTTGCATCCGATATTCTTACGTCTTTAATTTTTGCATTGTTATTTCCTCCAAACCAAGTCTGAACGTTGGAAGCGGTAGAAGTAGAAGAAACTTCTTTATCTGCGGGAACTCCTGTGGAAACTAACACATTGGCTGTATAAGGAAATGTATTCTGAACCAACGACTGCACCGTTCCACAACTTACAAGAGCTACTGAAGCTACTGCCGCCGTCAAAAATATATTTTTCATAATGATAAATTTTAACATTGTCTTTGCAGAAACTGTACCAAAATGATGAAAATTATTCTATACTTACGGTAAAACTGCCTTTGGTATTTCCGGAAGCCATATTGCTTTTGCCGATCATAAGCCACACTTCTCCTTTACCTTTTACATCATATGTAATTTCTCTTCCGAAAGGTCCGTCATAATCTCCGTTGGGAAGTTTGATCTGGTTAAAGCGGATGTTGAAATCCTTTTCATTGGTCGAAATTTTTGCCTTTATTTTAGATTGATCGAAATTGATGATTTTAAGAATAAATTCCTGTCCGTCTTTTGTAAATTCTTCTCCTAAAGTTAACGGAAACTGTTCCGCATCTACCGTTCTGGTAATCTTTCCGTCCTTCACACTTCTCATGACTCCGGTTTTAAGAACTTCTTTGGTTTTCGGCGCGTTGTTGATCACAGAATCCTTCATTTTTACGGCTGCGGAATCCATTTTTGGAGCAGTATCAGATTGTTCGCTTACGATTACTGAATCATTTTTCTGAGTTTCTGCCGGAGCAGATTCTTTTTGACATGAAACAATAAGTAATGGGATGAGCAATAAGGATTTTTTCATAATAATAATTTTTAAGCACGATCTAAGCCGTCTTGATTTTTAAAGTTTATTCAGATGCCAAAATTGTTCCATTGATTATTTAAGATGTTTTTTTGATGACAATCTTTTCTGATTGACAATAAAAACCTCACAGGTTTTTGAAACCTGTGAGGTTTGAACAGCGATCAACTTATTTCAAATTCTGATAATACAGAACTTTAGAAAGAAATGTTTCATTTTGTTGGAATTTCACTCTTTCTAAATTTAAAATTTCGGATTTTAAAGCATTATCATGTTTCTCTTCCGCATATTTTAATAATTGTTTTTCGCTGAAATTAATTTGAGTTTTATGGTAGTTTAAAGCAAAATCTTTCCGCTTGCTATTTTCCGAAGTAATAATTCCGCCCCAATTGATGTAGCTGCAAACGAGGATTACTCCGTAAATATACCATGCCATGGTGTTGAAAAGGAAAGCATTTCTTTTTTGCTTCTGAATTTTAATAAAAGTGGTGAACAAACCAATTAAAGCCAATATCAAAAATGCATAAACACCCAGTCTTTTGTAGGTAAACCCATAATTGATGATGTATTCTGAGTTTTTCACCATGGCAGAAATAACGAGAACAGCATTCAGACAAATCCAGACTTTGGCTAACATTTTCATTAGTACGGCTTTCGGATCAAAATTGAAATTCGATTTAAAGTAAAACATGATCACCAGAATCGACATGATGATCGACAGAATGACTGCATTAACCCTTTCATGCGTTTCTTCGGAGAGTTTTACAGGACTTTTTACTGACTCGTAAAACTGTTCATAGTTGTAGGTGATGATGAAAAAGACGAGCAGAATATTCAGCGCAAATAAAGAAATTACGCCGCTCATTCTTTCTGCATCCAGATCAAGAAATGAATAGGTGGCTTTCTGAATTTTATCTTTCTCCCCGAAATGATCATCAAGCAATCGGTTGCTTTTGTAAATAAACCGTTCAACGGCGAAATTCCAGTAATTGAATGCGATAAAAAAGCCTAAAAAGATCATTGCCAACAATTGCCAGAAATTGACATCAAGCTCCACATTGGTGAATAAATTGGCAAAATGATCGCTTCCTGCAGAATAAATTCCGAAGAAAACGGAGATCAGAATTAAAGGAATTATGACAAAAGCCAGTGTTTTCTGCCACAAACCGGAAACGTTTCTTTTGGGAAGCCATGCATCGAAATTCAGGATTCTGAAAAACTCTGTAAAGCAGTTCGTCACAAAAACCGGAACCAACAAAAGGATTTTCATCCTGCGGTTTCGGGATCTGTATCCTAACAATAACAGTGAACTGACAACCGCCAGAAAGGACGGAAAATCTCCGTACCACGCAAACGCAGCACTCGAAATAATGCTCGTTGCAAAGAGAAAAATAAACGTTTTGGTTCGGTTTCTTTCAGGTGTTCTGAAGAAAGTAAGCACGGCATAAATAATTCCGATAATTCCGAGATTGAGACCTACATTCTGATCATAAAATACAATGACAAAAAGCAGGGTCGTAAGAAATATATAGTGATGTGTTTTCATAGGTTAGTTTAAATGTTGGTGAAAATCAAAAAGTAAAAGGCGGCAATCGGAATATTCAACAAAATCAGCAACGCTGAGTTTCCGTGAGATTTTTTATCTGAAACATCGGTTAAAAAAGTCAGCAATTCTGAGCAGAATACAATCATGTTGACAACAACGGCAATAATAACATAATAAAATCCGAGCCAGACAAAAAACCAAGATCCGGAGATCCAGAATGCCAATAAGATGATGGTTCCAAGCAGCCACGAAATCAGAAACAGACTTTTTCCGACGAGACTAAATTTTACCTTTTCCATAATTAATATAAAACAGCGGTATTCTTCTGTTGAATGAAATCTTTCAGATGCTCAAAATTCTGCCAAAGCAAAGCTTCAAAATCCCAATGGTAAAACGGACGCATATTTTGTCCTTTTTTGTAGGCTTTGATGTAGATTTTGTAATATTCCGGTAAAATAATGCTTCCCAAAACAATCGCTGCCAAAAGATGGGCGTTGAGTTTTCCGTTTCCTAACAGGAGAAACTGCATGGCGATTTCGTCCTCGAAATTGGTTCCGCATCCCGTAATAAGATGATGAACATCGTGATTTTCCATTTTGGGAATCATCGTGAAACCATGTTTTTTATAAAATTCTCCCAATTTTCTGCCCAGAGAATCTTCCTGAAACTCCAGCAGTTGTTTTTCGGTAAACTGCCACTGCCTTTTCTTTTTCTTGAAATAGGTTCTGTACAGTTTCTGGGTTTTATTGTAAACGAAAAGAAGAAATTTGACGCGTATTTTTTTCATAGTTTATATTTTAAATTGTTATTACACTCATTCCAATTACTATGTAAATCATTGCAAACGGTATATTGAGTAACATTATACCTGCCGATTTTAAGCAAACATTCAGCTTCGATTTATCAAAAATTCCATAAACAATTAGGATTAAAACTGCTATAAGATTAATATAGAATCCCCATCCTAATAACAGAAGTCCTCCTTCTATGAAACTGTTATTTTTTGTGAAAATATATCCGAAAAGACAAATATTTCCCAGTCCGAAAGAAAGCCAAAACAGAGTTTTTCCGATTGTTATGATTGTTTTTTCATTCATATTATGTTATTTTAAGTTAATGATATGGCTAAGTATAGAAAAAAGATAATTGGAAAATTAAACATCATCAATACCAAAGAATTTTTAAATTGACCGCGGTTTTCAGGAAAAATAAATATAAAAGCAAACAGCAAAATCATTGAAAATAGATTAATAATCAGATTCATTGCTGATAAAAAAATCAAAGTCACAACAAGATCATCACTAATTTTAAATATCATGCCTGCTATAATTAAAATTCCGATCAACCAACTTGCAGAGAAATAAATCAATGCAATGTTGTTATATTTACTTTTCATCATTTATGAGTGTAAAAACCGTAATTTCCGGACGCACCATAAAGCGAACCTGAAAAGAATGGCCCAAAGCACGATTGATATAAAGCATTCTTCCATCTTCAAGATCAACTTCTCCGGAAATATATTTTCTGTTTTTCACGGGAAGCAGAGGCGTAATGACTCCGGGAATTCTGCATTGTCCTCCATGCGTATGTCCGCTCAGAATCCAACCCTGATAACCATTCCAGATATCTTTATCACAGGCATCGGGATTATGGCAGAGAATAATATTTGCCTTAGAAGGATCATAATCTTTCATCACTTTCTGTGGTGCAAAATTAGGCGACCATAAATCTTCAAAACCGATAAAATTCAGTCCGTTACTTTCCTGTTGCGCATTATTCAGCATTGTGATTCCGAAGCTTTCCAGAATATTGCAGATATTGTCGGACGACTGAAGATCCTGCCAGTCTTTTCCGTAATCGTGATTTCCTAGGATACCGAATGTTGCCAGATTTCCCAACACAGCGTGTTGCATCACTTTTTTAAGGTCTTCCGTTTCTTTAGCTCCTCCCCGATTAACAAAATCTCCTGTATACACCACAAAGTCGGGATTGTACTTTTTAGCTTTCTGAAAAGAATCGATAATGAAATTCCAGTCGAAGCGGGTTCCGACGTGGAGATCAGAAATCTGCATCAGAATTTTTCCTTCAAGATTTTGGGGTAAATTTTTAATTGGAAGTTTCCGTTCTACAAACTCAAGCCAAAACGGTTCGATCTGCCATGAATAGAGAAGAGGAAATGCTCCTATTACAGAAAGCTGAAAGATCTTTTTTAAAAATGTTTTCCTGTTCATTTATGTTTTAGTTTTTTTACAACATTAGCTTCCCGCAAAAGGAGTTTCGAAAAGCCCGACTGCCAATTCGATCCACACTAAAGCCAGGACTAATAAAATCGCAAAGCAGATCATCAGTTTATAAGTCAAAGCTTTTTTCGATCGAATAACCAGATCAATAAAGAATGCGGTTCCGAAAAGTAAAGTTCCGGCAATAATAAAACCAGCAGGAGACCAGTTCCAGCCTTCTGCAAAAAGATTGGCAAAAAATGCCGTAAGCATCAATAATGCAGGAACAGCGAAAATGATGGTTGTTTTTTGTTTTTCTAAAGTCATAATTTTCATTTTAAATTATTAAAAGTACTTTGTATTTCAAAGTTTAAAAATAAAAAAATTTAATCTCTATTTTCCGAGTAATTTTTCCAAAGCATTAAGATGCTCTGTAAAGGCTTCTCTTCCACTTTGGGTTACCCGATACGATGTTTTGGGTTTCTTGCCTACAAATTCTTTCTTCACTTCTATATATGCTGCTTTTTCCAGCGCGTTGCTGTGACTGGCAAGATTTCCGTCCGTAATTTCCAGCAGGCTTTTCATTTCTGAGAAATCAACCCAGTCGTTTACCATGAGAACGGACATAATGCCCAATCTTACACGGCTTTCGAATTCTTTGTTGAGTTGATTTATATTTATCATTTTAATTTTATCCTGTCTATTCTGAAATAATCATACACTGTTGCATCAACACCGATTGTTTCCTTTGTCTTTACATTTTCAACGGTTACAAAATCATGATCTCTGAAAAATTCAGAATTAAAATGTCTGTTGATATTTTCATTCATTAAATAAATTTCTCCGACGTTATGATGAACCTTCCAATCATTTTGCAGTCCGCTCTGCTTCAATTTAAACTGAATAACAGAAGCTAAAAATGCTGAGTAACCGATACAGTTTGCTTTTTTGGTTTCTACTAATTTATCCGTTTCATGATCACATTTATCAAATGAAAAACTAAGGGTAGAAGCAGTTTCTTTCAAAGAATCCTGAATGAGATCTTCTACAGATGTATTACTTCCAGTTTCCTTTAACCGATTTTTCAGTTTCTCGTTGGCAATATCTAAAACCGTTCTTTCTTTAATTGTGTCGTAAGAGAAAAATATCCAAAATACATAAGTTCTGCAGATAACCATTGCAAAAATTATGATTAAAAATATCCCCCATTTTTTCACAATTCTATTTGTATTTCTTATGCATTATCAATCCATACACGATATGCAAAGCACCAAACCCAATCGTCCAGAAAACCAGTCCCCATCCTAAAAAGAACAAGGAAATTAATCCTAAAACAATCTGGCAATAACCTAAATATTTTATATCTGTTAATGTGTATCTTTCCGCACTTACCAAAGCCAGTCCGTAGAACAGCAGTGTTGCCGGAGCAATAAACACAAAAAGATGATGATAAAGAAGCGCCAGACAAAAGAAACCTCCCGTTACCAAAGGAACTGCAAAGGTAACCAAAAGTCTTTTAGTTGTCGCATCCCAGATCTTCAAACCTTTCTTTTTGCTTTTATTGGCTGTGAAAATATAACCACTGAGCAATGCAACCCCTAAAATAACAATGCCGATGATGACAAGTTCTTTCACCAAGGAAGGTCCGAAAATATTTCTTTCTCCATCAAAATAATCAATTCCCTCTCTCTGAAAAACAAAATAGACATACACTGCTCCGATAATTGCTGCTAATCCCGCAACAACTCCGGACAACCCGCTCAAAGAAATAAATCTGGAAGAACGCTCCATCATAGAGCGAATGTGTGATAAGTCTTCGTGATAGTTTTTTGATTCCATAAAAAGAACTTTGAATTACAAAGTTATTATTTATTTTGAATCTGCAAAATATTTTTTTGGGAAATTTAGAATTTATTTCAAAAAAAAGCCGCTGATTTCTCAACGGCTCAATGTATAAATTACTTTGCTCTTAATCGTTCTTTAATGGATTCAATATTCTTTTTTGCAGAATCTTCCAGAATCAGACTTGCACTCATATGAATTCTTGCAGGCATCAGTTCGTTAAAATGATCTGTTCCTTCCCATGAAACTTTTTTAATTAAAGCCAGAGCATCGCTGCTTCTTGAAGCCAGAGTCTGAAGGAATTTTTCCAGCTTTGCATCCATTTCTTCAATAGTTTCTGAAACCGAATGATAGATATTGTGCTGTTCTGCCCATTCTGCAGATCTGAAATCTGCATCAATCGCCATGGCTGAAAACTGAGACTTTCCGATTTTTCTTTCCACATAAGGTCCGATCACGAAAGGTCCGATTCCCAGATTGATTTCCGTTAAAGCTAATGCCGAATCTTTTGTAGCGAAACAATAATCTGCTCCACAGGCAATTCCTACTCCACCACCAGTTGTTTTCCCCTGAACTCTTACCACAACTATTTTACCACAGTTTCTCATAGCATTCAGAACTTTGGCGAAACCTCCGAAAAATTTTGTCGATTTTTCCAGTTCTTCAATTTCCAGAAGTTCATCAAAACTCGCTCCTGCACAGAAAGCTTTTTCACCTTCACTTTTTACAAGAATGGCTTTTACATTCTCTTTTGCTCCTTCATCTAAAATAGTCTGTGCTAATTTTTCAAGAATTGCTCCCGGAAGAGAATTGCTTTTGGGTGTTCCGAATGTAATTTCGGCAATATTGTTCTTTAGTTCTGATACTACAAATTCGCTCATTTTTAGTTTTAATTGGATTTTCACAAAAATACTAAATAGAACGCGTTCTGAGAGAATAAACTTCAATAAATAAAACGTTTGAATATTCGCATTATTTTCTTTCACACAAAAGAAATATGAAAATATATAAAATTACAACATACAATAATATAAATATATATTAAGATTAATAATTTAATCATAACCAAATTACGCAATTATATATTTGTTAAATAAAACAAATAATTATTATATTTACAATCAATCCGTAAAAATACGTAATCTGCAATTTGGTATTTTCTACTCTACTGTGAATTATTCTATTGTCGTTACTTTGACATGTCAATAAGACATAAGTTTTTAAAGATTTTTTGGCGGTATCCGAAAAGCCATGAACAGAGTAGGAATTTAAAAAAACTGAAAATTATATTATCATGGACGACGAATTAATGGGCGTAATCAAAGTATTCGCAGGCAATTTTGCACCTAGAGGCTACATGTTCTGCAACGGAGCCCTTCTAAGCATTTCGGAGTACACTGCTCTTTTTTCAATCTTAGGAACAACTTACGGCGGTGATGGTGTCAGAACTTTTGCCCTGCCCAATCTTAACGGACGATTCCCAATCGGTACAGGGAATTCTACTACAGGTCAATCTTATGAACTGGGTGAAGAGGACGGAACTCCAACAAACACCATCCTTTCTTCCAATATGCCAAGTTTTGCAAGCCAACTGAAAGTATCTTCAGCTAATGCGACAACGGCTATACCTTCAATTACAACATCGCTTGCCGTAAGCGGTACTCAGGCGGGAAGAGATTTTATAGCTGTCCCAAGTTTTGTAGATGCAGCTCCGGATACGGTAATATATCCACAGTCTGTTGTTTTTATAGGGCAGAATTTACCTGTTAACAATATGCCTCCTTATTTAGGAATCAACTACATTATCTGTGTAGAGGGAATTTACCCATCAAGACCATAATTTTAAAAATACTAACAACCAAATACAATCATCATGGACGAAGAATTAATAGGAACCATTAAGCTTTTTGCAGGAAATTTTGCACCAAGAGGATATATGTTCTGCAATGGCGCATTATTAAACATCAATCAAAATCAGGCGCTTTTTGCCATTCTGGGTACTACTTATGGAGGTGACGGAAGAACAACATTTGCCTTACCAAACCTTAATGGGCGCGCGCCAATTGGTGCAGGAGCATCCAATACAGGAAAAAGCGTTGCTTTAGGAGAAGCTGCAGGAAATCCTCAGACCACTCTTCTCAGCTCAAACCTGCCATCAATGATGAGCCAGCTAAGAGTTTCTAAATCGAATGCAACGAGTTCTACCCCATCTTCATCTTCTTCCATTGCTGTTTCCGGAACACAGGCAGGAAGAGATTTTATCACTGTCCCAAGCTTTGTAGAGGCAGCTCCGGATACGGTAATCAATTCGGCTTCAGTAAGTTTTACAGGCCAGAATTTGCCTATCAATAATATGCCTCCTTACTTAGGTCTGAATTATATCATCTGTGCAGTAGGCATTTTCCCATCCAGACAATAAATTATCAACCTTAAAATTTAAATCATGAAAAGTACTTTACTTTCTACCATCTGTGCTCTTTTTCTGTCAATATTAACATTTGGGCAGACCAGTACAGAACAGTATGAAACAGAATCTAACGGAAGCACAAGCTTTACGGATAATGGGGTGATGTTCAATATTATATCGAATGTAAATACTTATGACATTCAGGCTGCATATCCGGGAACAGGATGGAATGGAACTTCAGCTGACAACCGGTATATTGATAACTCAGGAGCGGGAAATCAATCTGCAGGGACATCGTTCAGTATTAAAACAACTTCTAATTTGTTTAAAGTAAATAGATTCTGGGTGTACGCTGCTGCTGCCAACACAACACTAGGAGTTGCAGGGACACTTACTATTACAGGAAAACTTTCCGGAGTAACAAAGTTTACACAAACTAAAACGACAGGTTTTACTGCAACAACCAGTACTGCCAACGGATATACTCTTATTGATATGACGAATCTGAACGGACAAAACTATAGCAACATCGTCATCGATCAGCTACAGATTACAGCCGGCGGAAATTTTCAATACCTAGCTCTGGATGCATTTACATGGGTAAAAGATCCGGGAATTGTATTAGCTGCCAATGAAGTAAGATCATCGAAAAAAGATTCAGGGATTTATCCTAACCCAACAAGCGGTCCATTGACAATTAAAACTGAGGAAAACAGTAAGTTTGAGGTGTACAGCCAAAACGGGCAATTAGTAAAAACAATTGAAACACAAAAAGGAACAAACGAATCAGACATTTCTGATCTTCCAAAAGGTGTTTACACGGTAAAATCTTCTAAAGAATCTTACAAAATTATTAGAAAGTAATACGCTTATTATTAAAGTAAGAAGTAAGAACTAATAACTATGAAATTCATTAGGACAAGCAATTGAACCGTGAAAGATTTTAAAGCATAATATTGTGATGATATCCCCTGAGAGATCGGGGGATTATCATATTTTCCCTCGTTCTGGCGATATTTAATATCACCGTTCTAAAAACTCTCTGAGAAATTCAGAGAGTTTTAATTTTTCAGTGTGAGAATATATTTATCGATATACAATTGTTTCTCTTTGGATTTATACTGCTGAATGTATCTCGGATGTTCCAAAACCGTCATTTTTTCAAATAAATTGGCTTCCTTATTTAATTTTGAAATAAAATCTGCATTTTTTTTACCCAAAATAAAAACTTCCGAAGTGTTGAGATTTAGCGTGATATGCTTTTTTAAAGAATCGATCATGAAGTCTTTTACATCTTTAAAAAGTTCTTTATCATCATAATAATTGGCATTGATCCAGCTGCATTTCGATTTTCTTACAATCGCCAAAGGAAATGGTGAGTTGATGTAAACATCTTTGTAAAACTCTTCTGCTCCACCATACTGCCCAATCATATCATACATAAAGACCGAAGAAACTTCGTGGGTATGAGCAGATTCCATTTTAATTCCGCAAACCGCATTCAGACGTTTGGTATCGGTAAACGGTACGCCTGTAACTCCGGCTCCGTGACGACTTGGGTTAATTCCGATTAAAAATTTCCTTTGATGGCTGTCATTGTAATATTTCAGATAAAACTTTTCCATGACAATCATGGTTTCAGGATTATCAAGATATGGGTTTAAAACCTGAAAATCTTCGGGAAGATTTCCGGAGTAATGTAACTTTCGATTAAATTCTACTACTTCCTCAGCAAAATTTTTCGTCATATTTGGTTTTTAAGAAAAAAATTATCTGGCTGATCTTTTTAATCTACATCATCCTCATCTCCATCTTCGCTTAAGGCCAATTCAACATCAATGAACTGAATGTACAATCCACAAATATTTCCATTTGCATCATAGGCAAAATAAACAGGATAAATACCATCGCCAAAACCACTTGCAAACATAGGAATCCGGTATTCTGTATTCGGAACCTTCCAGTTGATCCAATCTCCTTCATCTCTCTGGTTTTTAGGATTTTCCTGATAGCTTTGCTCAAATAAATCGGCAAAATAATCGTCGTAAACATTATCAATATCTGCTTCATCAAAAAATTTATCCACAAAAGGAAGCACTTCCGCATCAGCAATACAGCCTAGTCCCGCATCTACCTCAAAACCAAAGAAATCATCTTCACTTACATCCTCCAATTCCTCAATTCCTACTAAAGCCTCCCTGTAAATAATAGGCTTTTCTTTTGCAAATTCAACTTTTACAACAGCATATCTATCTCCCCAATCTTCAGATTTTACCACGGCAACCGTTACCGGAAAATTTCCTTGCGGAGCCTGAATAAAATAAGGTGATTGATTGGCATTCAGATTCACAAGCGGATCCCTCACCACTATTTTTCCGGAAGGAAGGGAAACATTTCCGATTTCCATCGTTTCCAATGGCTGCCCTGCAATTTCATCAGACGTAAAATAAGTTTCCAAATCCGTCGGACATATGAGAACATTTTTTACTTCTTCATATTTCTGTAGCCAGTTTTCGTTCATTTCTTTTATGATTTAATTTTAAGCCTTAAAATAAGGAATAAAAATAAAGACATAACTATCCATAAGTTTTTTAACATAAAATTATAAAACACCCTTTCAACACAAGCTGAAAGGGTGTTTAGAATTATTTTAACCGAAACAGGCTAAGTAAAATGATACATGAAATTTATTTGTACGACTAAGAATCTGCACAAATAACGCACGCTCTTGGAGTACTCGGCCAGCTTCCGGGAATACAGCAGCTTCCTTTAGGACACGAAGTTGGTGTACAAGACCAGTTTGGACCAGATCCTTCAATGGCTCTCAACTCTGGTCTTGACAGTTTTTTTAAGTTTTTCATAATGATTTAGTTTTAATGATTGTTCCTACTCTTTATGCTTTTCGGATTTCGCATCCTAAAGTTAGCAATAAAATCATTTAAAAACAATTTAATCAAATAGTTATACAATTAAAAAGCAGCAATTCGTTAGAGAATGCTGCCTTATATCATCTTCTGAATTTAAATCAATCCAAACTGCTCAAAATGATGTGTAAAGTGTTTCTTATGCATCAGTTCCCACATTTCCTTATTCAGTTTTCCGAAAACGAAATTCAGGTGTTCTGCCTGTGGATTTTCTTTGTAATAAATGATAAATCTTTTAAAATTATCAATGAAAGACTGTTTTGCTGCTTCAAGATTTTTATGTCTTAACTCCAATAGTTTTTCGTCATCCGCTAAAAACGGCGCAGGGAAATCTTTTGGCATTTTTCGGTGATTATACAAAGAATCCTGCCATTTTTCCAATTGCTCTTCAGGAGTGAAACAGTTGTCTGCTTCAGGTTCGCCAAGACTTACCAAAACCCCATGCTCCAAATGTTCAATCATTTGTTGTGGAGACATTTTACCCCAGCTTGGCTGAGTAGATTCTGTTAATCCATTCAGCATTTTCTGAATTTTTTTTAAGTTTAAATCAATAAAAGGAGATTGTTTTGCCACCAAAGTTAAAATAGTAGCAACACAAACGATCTCATCTCTCTGATTTACTACTTCAACCAACCATTTCACAACCCCTGAAGGAATGTTTCTTCCTTTTACGCCACGATTGATTTTTTCTTTCGCCGTTAAATACACCGTAATGGTATCTCCTGCATAAACCGGCTTGAAGAACGAACAGTTTTCCAGTCCGTAATTTGCGATAACCGGTCCTTTTTTCCCTGAAACAAACAATCCTGCCGCTGCTGAAAGAATGAAATAGCCATGAGCAACGGTTTTATCAAATATAGTTCCTGTTAAGCTCGTTGCATCGGTGTGTGCGTAGAAATGATCCCAAGAAACATTGGAGAAATTCACGATATCTGCATCGGTAACCGTTCTTCCTGCTGTTTCCAGAGAATCTCCCACCTCAACTTCTTCAAAATATTTCTGGAACGGATGTTTATCTGAATATTTTTTCTCAGCTCCCTGCTGATAAATCTTTGTAATGGCTGTTAAAATATCCGGAGAACCCTGAATAGCTGTTTTCTGAAGGAAGAAATGAAGACCGTTCAATCCGCCCATTTCCTCTCCTCCTCCTGCTCTTCCGGGACCGCCGTGCATTAAAGTCGGAAGCGGAGAACCGTGACCCGTACTTTCTTTCGCGCTGTCTCTGTTCAATACAAAAATTCTTCCGTGCTGTGAAGCCATTTTCCAAGACGTTTCGGCAACGAAATTATTATCATGAGAAACGATGGAACCTACCAAACTTCCTTTTCCTCTTTTTGCCAACGCCGCCGCTTCTTCCGCATCTTTGTAAGGCATTAATGTAGAAACCGGACCAAATGCTTCGACATCGTGAGAAATATTTTTTTCAAAAGGTTTATCATTCAGGAAGAGTTTCGGACTCATAAATGCTCCGTTTTCGTAATCGGCATCTACCAATTCGTGCTTTCCGTCGTAAACCAGTTCTGTTTCAGCTTTTAATAAATTTATTTTTCTTACAACTTCGTCATACTGCTGTTTTCCCACCAAAGAACCCATTCTTGTTTCCCTACTCAACGGGTTTCCGATTTTTGTCTGGTCTAAAGCTTTGGACAAAGCATTCTGAACGTCTCCGATCAAGTTTTCAGGAACGATGATTCTACGGATCGCTGTACATTTTTGTCCGGCTTTTGTCGTCATTTCATTACGGACTTCTTTAATGAATAAATCAAATTCCGGAGTTCCCAGTTTTGCATCCAATCCAAGAATTGAACAGTTCAAAGAATCAGCTTCCATATTGAAACGAACGGCATTTCCTGCAATTGAAGGCAGAGATTTTAATTTTCTCCCTGTATTTGCAGAACCTGTAAACAGCACAGAATCTCCATCCTGAACATAATCCAGAATATTTCCCGGATCACCACAAACCAGCTGAACCGCTCCTTCAGGAAGGATTCCGCTTTCAATCATATCCTGAAAGACGGCATTCGTTAAATAAGAACCAAACGGAGAAGGTTTCACAATGGATGGAACCCCCGCCAATAAAGAGGTGGATAGTTTTTCCAACATTCCCCAAACCGGAAAGTTATAGGCATTAATCTGAATGGAAACCCCTTCACTTGGTGTTAAAATATGAGTTCCTAAGAAAGTTCCATTTGCTGAAATTTTCTGCGTATCTCCATCTACCCAAAACGGCGTATTTGGAAGCATTCTTTTTGCCAATCCTGAATACGTAAAGAAAGTACCGAAACCTCCTTCAATATCTACCCATGAATCTACATGAGTAGCTCCTGTCTTATATGATAATTCGTAATATTTTTTCTTTCTTTCTAAAAGGTAAAGCGCTACTTTTTTCAACATTTCACCACGATCGTAGAACGTCATGGATGAAAGGTTTTTGTAGCCTACTGTTCTTCCGTAATCCAAAGCCTGCTCAAAATTCAGACCTTCTGTGTCAGAAACAGCAACCTGCTCTCCATTAACAGCGTTATATAAAGGAATTCCGTTTCCGTTTCCTTCGATCCACTCGCCGTAGATATAGTTTTTTAACTTTTCCATATTTATCTAATTTGAAAATTTGAGAATGAGTCAATTTGAAAATTAGTTTCCTATGATAAAATTTTCAAATTAGCACATTTTCAAATTATTTAATTTTACTTAATATCATCCCAGATGCTGTAATCTACAACTTTCGTAGGAATCTGCTGAACATATTCTGTAAAAGGTTCACAAGGCAAAATAGCATCTTTTCCTTCTCTTGCCAATTCCTGATACAGTTTTGTTCCTTCTGTTTTCCATTTAATCATTTCATCGGAAACATCGCGGATGATTTTTGCAGGACTTCCGACAATCAATTTTCTTGCATCACATCTGAAGTTTGCCGGAACAAAAGCTAAAGCACCGATGATACATTCATCTCCGATGACCGCTTTGTCCATCACGACTGAATTCATTCCGACCAGACAATTTTTTCCGATATGTCCGGAATGGATAATCGCACCATGACCGATGTGTGCAGATTCTTCTAAAATAGTTTCAATTCCCGGAAAAACGTGAAGGGTACAGTTTTCCTGAACATTGGCACCGTCTTTCACAATAATTTTACCCCAGTCGCCACGAATCACCGCATTGGGACCGACATAAACTTCTTCGCCAATTTCCACATTTCCGATGATCACCGCTTGCGGGTGAACGTACGCGGAAGGTTTTATTATCGGTCGAATTCCGTGATATGAGTAGATATTCATAATTTTAATTTGAAAATAAATCAATTTGGAAATTTGACAATGTGCCAATTTGAAAATTAAAACGCTGTGAATAGTATTTTCAAATTCTCAAATTAGCTCATTTTCAAATTAAACTCGTTCAATCACCATCGCATACCCTTGTCCTACACCGATACAAAGTGTACACAATGCATATTTCTTATCCTGTTTTTGAAGTTCCATTGCTGCTGAACCAACGATTCTGGCTCCTGAAACTCCAAGTGGATGACCGATTGCGATGGCGCCTCCGTTTGGATTTACTCTTGAATCGTCATCTTTTAAACCTAAGGTTCTTGTTACGGCTAAAGCCTGAGCGGCAAATGCTTCATTCAATTCGATGATATCCATATCGTCTAATGAAAGATTCAGTCTTTTTAATAGTTTCTGAGTGGCTTCTACAGGTCCGATTCCCATAATTCTTGGTTCAACTCCGGCAACGGAAGATCCTAAGATTTTCGCTTTTGGCTTCAATCCATATTTTTTTACAGCTTCTTCACTTGCTAAAATTAAAGCTGCTGCTCCGTCATTCATTCCGGAAGCATTTCCTGCGGTTACCGTTCCTTCTTTTCTGAAAGCCGGGCGAAGTTTTCCTAATCCTTCCATTGAAGAAGTCGGTTTGATAAATTCGTCGGTATCAAATATTTTCGGTTCGCCTTTTTTCTGAAGAATTTCAACTTTTACAATTTCTTCTGCCAGTCTTCCGGTTTCCTGAGCTTTGGTGGCTTTCTGCTGAGACCAAAGGGCAAATTTATCCTGATCTTCACGGCTGATGTTGTGGATGTCTGCTAAATTTTCAGCCGTTTCACCCATTGCATCAATCCCATACATTTCTTTCATTTTCGGATTTACAAATCTCCATCCGAAAGTGGTATCAAACATTTGGCTATCTCTACCGAAAGCTGTACTTGGTTTTGACATTACATAAGGAGAACGCGTCATGTGTTCTACTCCACCTGCGATATAAATTTCACCTTCTCCTGCAGCAATAGAACGGAAAGCATTTGCCACCGCAGACATTCCTGAAGCACACAATCTATTCACCGTTTCCCCTCCGATTTTATATGGAAGTCCAGCCAATAAAAGCCCCATTCTGGCTACGTTTCTGTTGTCTTCACCTGCCTGATTGGCACATCCGAAAATAACGTCCTCAATTTCCTCAACAGGAACTTCAGGATTTCTCGCTACAATTTCTTTAATAACAATGGCAGCCAAATCGTCGGCTCTTACTTCTGAAAGACCTCCGCTCAATTTTGAAATGGGAGTTCTGATGTAGTCAATTATATATACGTTGTTCATTTTATTTAATTTGAAAATGTGTTAATTTGAAAATTTGAAAATGAAAAAAAGCAGTAAAAAATAATTTTCAAATTGCCTCATTTCCAAATTTTCAAATTTATAATTCCGTTACTTTTTTTCCTATTTTATAAACTGTTCCGACAAATTTTGCCACCAATTCTTCGTTTTGATTGGTAATTTTAATGTCATAAACAGCGGTTTTTCTGGTTTCATTTACCAAAATACTTTCTGCTCTGAAAGTATCGCCTTCTTTTCCTGCTTTTGTAAAATTGATGATGCAGTTTAAAGCAACGGCAGCGTCTCCGGAATTGTTGGATGAAAATGCCAATGCAGAATCTGCAAAAGCGAACGTAACGCCTCCGTGAACTGTTTTCAGCCCGTTAATCATTTCTTTTTTAATGGGCATTTCTATTAAACAATAATTTTCTCTGACTTCAATCAGTTTGATATTCATCCATTGGGAAAAATAATCCTGATCGAACATATATTCTGCAACCTGTCTCGGATTCATTTTTAATTTATAGTTGTTATTTCTTCATATAATTCATCAGCCAACTTGTCGTAAACCGCCATGGTTTTGCCAAGAATAATCTGATGGTATGAAAGATTTTCGGAATTTGATGGATCTTCTGTTTGAAAATGTTCATGTAAATCAATTCCAAATTCATTCGCTAATCTTTTAATCAGCTCTTTATATTTTTCATTGAATTTGCCTAATAATTCAAGTTTTTCCTGATAATCTTCAATCGAAGAAAGTTCCTGAATGATGTATTCTTTTTCAATGATAAGTCTTGTTTCAAGTTCGGCTCTGAATGATTCTATATCCATAATTTTAATTTGAAAATTAAATCAATTTGAAAATTTGAAAATCAAAACCTGCTGTAATCAATTTTCAAATTAGCACATTTTCAAATTTTTTAATTCAATTTACGAAGCAACGGGCTTTGTCTGTATCTTTCTTCCTGATACTCTTCATAAAGATCCTGCAACGTTTCGGAGATTTTAGCATATCCTATTTCTTTTCCCCATGCCAATAAACCTTTGGGATAATTTACGCCTTTCTGCATTGCGAGTTCGATATCTTCGTCATTCGCCACGCCTAATCTTTTTGCTTCTACGGCTTCGTTAATCAGCATGGAAATAATTCTCATGAATATTTGATGATAAAGTACATCATCATTCACAGGTTCTTCTTTAACAGCTCCTTCCGAATAATCGTAAAACCCTTTTCCCGTTTTTCTGCCGTGAAGTTTGGCTTCCGACATTCTTTGCTGTAGAAGAGACGGTTTGTATTTCGGATCGTAGAAATATTCGTTATAAACGGTTTTGGTTACCGAGAAATTCACGTCAACTCCGATTAAATCCATTAACTCAAAAGGTCCCATTTTAAAGTTACCTAAAGTTTTCATGGCATCATCAACCTGTTCTACCGTTGCGATGTTTTCCTCAACAATTCTCAACCCTTCACCATAAAAAGGACGAGCAATTCTGTTGACGATAAATCCGGGAATATCTTTGGCAATAACCGGAGTTTTTCCCCAATCTTTCATCAGACTGTAGATTTTTTCCGCTAAAGATTTTTCGGTTAATAAAGATGGAATAACCTCAACTAAAGGCATCAACGGAGCCGGATTGAAGAAGTGAATTCCGATGAAACGCTCCGGTTTCTGTAATTCCGCACCAAGAGAAGTGATGGAAATGGAAGAAGTATTGGAACCAATAACACAGCTTTCTGAAACGTGTTTCTCTAATTCTGTGAAAACTTTGGTCTTAATTTCTTTGTTTTCGATGATGGCTTCAATGATCAATTCACAATCTTTGAAGTCTTTTAATTCTGTAGCAATGGAAATATTGGCTAAAATTTCAGTCATTTTCTCTGATGAAATTTTCTGTTTATCAACCAGTTTAGTCAATGTTTTTTCCAGACCTACGGTTGCCGTTTCTACTTGTTTTGCATTAGCGTCATAAATCCAGACTTTGCATCCGTTCGTTGCGGCTACCTGTGCAATGCCGATTCCCATAGTTCCGGCACCGATAATTCCTACATTTTTCATAATGTAACAGTGTATCAATGTAACAATGTAACAATCTTTTCCATTCTGAGCTAGCTGAAGCATTTCATTGGTAAACTGTTACATTGGTACATTGCTATATTAATTCTTATTTCCCTTTATACTCAGGTTTTCTTTTCTGTAAAAAGGCGCTTACTCCTTCTTTAAAGTCTTCTGTTTCTGCGGCTTTCTGTTGCAGATCACCTTCTAATTCCAACTGCTGCTTCAGCGTATTGTCATAAGAATGTGCAAATGCCTTTTTGGTTAATTTTAAACCAACTGTAGGCATATTGGATACTCTTTCTAAAATTTCCAGTGATTTTGAACTGAATTCTTCTTCAGTGAAAACTTCAGCAACCAAACCGTATGATTTAGATTCTTCCGCGGATAATTTTTTTCCGGTAAATGCTAAATAATTGGCTAATTGTCTTCCCAGTAATTTTGGTAAAAAATAGGTTCCACCCGTATCTGGAATCAATCCGATATTGGAGAAAGCCTGAGCAAAATAAGCTTTTTCATTTGCCAGAACAAAATCGCAGATCAACGCCAACATCGCCCCGGCTCCAACTGCAGGACCGTTTACCAACGCTACAACCGGTTTTTTGCAGTGGGTAATTTCCATTACCAAAGGATTGTAATAATCTGTTACAATTTTTCTGATGATATCGTTGTCATGATGTTCATTGCCCTGAACAAAAGCATCATCCAGATTCTGACCGGAACAAAAAGCTCTTCCTCTTCCGGAAATTGCCACGCATCTTACTGCAGGATCTTCACTGCATTCTTTTACAAAATCTTTCAGATCTGATAAAGACGGCTTTGTAAGCGCGTTCATGGTATCCGGCTGATTGAGATAAGCAATTTTAAGTTTTCCGTCGAAATGCGACTCAATATCGAGTTGTGTATACATAGTTTATAATTTTTTAATTTGAAAATTAGACAATTTGAAAATTTTAGTTCACCACTAATTTACTCATTTTCAAATTAGCACATTTTCAAATTGTTTAGTGACATTTAAAATAGTCAAAAGGTTCTAAACAGTCTAAACACTGATACGAAGCCTTACATAAGGTAGACCCGAATCTGCTGATCTGTTTTGAGTTCATGGAACCACAACGCGGACATTTTTTCGGTTTCCCGATGTGATGTTCGTCGGCTCCTTTTTCGGGAGGGGTAATTCCGTATACCCGAAGTTTTTCTCTCGCTTCATCTGTTAACCAGTCCGTCGTCCAGATCGGAAACATTTTGGTGACCACTTTCGCTTCCCATCCGTTTTCCTTCATAATTTTGATGATGTCTTCCTCAATGGTAAACATGGCGGGACAGGCAGAATAAGTAGGCGTAATCGTTACTTCGCAGGAATTCTCGCCAGTAATTTTCGCCTCTCTTACAATACCTAATTCCACGATATTAATTACCGGAATTTCCGGATCGGGAACCATTTCTAATATGTCTAAAGGATTTTTCATAATTAATTTGAAAATTTGAAAATTTGGGTAATTTGAAAATTTATGGCACTCCTCAATTTTCAAATTAGCACATTTTCAAATTAACTCATTGATTTTTTTACCAAGTACAGCCCGGATATGCTCTCTGCATATACTGTAATTCACAAAGGATATATCCAAAATATTCTGTGTGATATCCTGTTCTGGATTTTGGCTGCATGAAAGGATTTGTAGGATATTCTAACTGGAAATCTGCAAAATCTTTTTGGGTGATCGCTAAAAATTCCTCATAAAGAGCATCTGTATTCGGAGCAATATTTAAAGCTACCAAATCATCTTCTCCTTCTGTTTTTGCGAATAAACCTTTCGTATATTCCCAAATATTTTCAATGGCTTTTACCAGACGGCTCTTACTTTCTTCTGTTCCCTGAGCGAAAATTTTCATCCAGGAAGCAGCGTGCGTGTAATGGTATTTTACTTCTTTCAAAGATTTTTGAGCAATTGCCGCCAATTCTTCATTTGCTGAATTGGACAATGCTTCATACATCAGTTTCTGATATACTGCAAAAACATACACTTTTAAAATCGTCTGGGCATAATCTTCGTTCGGAAGTTCTGTCCAGTGTGCATTTACATATTCGTGTTCATATCTTAAAAAGGCGATATCATCTTCAGATTTTCCGTCGTCTAAAAGTCTTGAAGCGTAAACGTAAAAGTTGTTCGCCTGACCAAGTTCATCCAGCGCAATATTCGTTAATGCAATATCTTCCTCCAGATAAGGACCTTCACCGCACCACGCAGACAAACGCTGTCCCATAATGAAACTGTCGTCTGCCAATTTTAATAAATAATTATATAATGGGTTCATTGTTTTAGCTTTTGGCTTTTGGCGTTTAGCTTTTGGCAAATTGCAAGCAGCTAACAGCCAATTGCTGTTTTACATATTTTTTACATCGTTCGGGATCTCGTAGAAGGTTGGGTGACGGTATAATTTGTCATCAGCCGGATCGAAGAATGCTTCTTTATCCACTCCTTCCGAAGTTACAATGTATTTACTTGGGACTACCCAAACAGAAGTTCCTTCTTTTCTTCTTGTATACACGTCTCTTGCGTTTTGCAAAGCCATTTCTGCTGTTGGCGCCTGTACAATTCCAACGTGTTTGTGGGACAATCCCGGTTTAGTCTGAATAAACACTTCCCACATATCTAAATTTGCCATAATTAATTTGAAAATTTGAAAATTCGTTAATTTGAAAATTGATTAAGTGTCGTAATTGAAAATTTGATCATAAATAAAACCGCTAAGGTCATTTTCAAATTCTCAAATTAGCACATTTTCAAATTATATTACCTCTTTTTGTTGTTTTTCTGCAAAAGCTGCTGCCGCTTCTTTTACCCAGGAATTTTCTCTTTGGGCTTTTCTCTTCGTTTCGATACGCTTTTTGTTGGCAGGACCATTTCCTTTTAAGATTTCCATAAATTCATCCCATGGAAGCTCTCCGAAATCGTAATGCTGTCTTTCTTCGTTCCATTTCAGATCTTTATCCGGAATGGTTAATCCCAAGAATTCAGCCTGAGCAACGGTAACATCAATGAATCTCTGACGAAGACTGTCGTTGCTTTCTCTTTTCACTCTGTAATTCATCGAGATTTTGGAGTTTGGCGAACTGTCATCGTTTGGACCAAACATCATTAAAGCAGGCCACCAGAAACGGTTTAACGAAGCCTGAGCCATTTCTTTCTGCTGTTTTGTACCGCGGCAAAGAGCCATTAAAATTTCATAACCCTGTCTTTGGTGGAAAGATTCTTCTTTACAGATTTTCACCATCGCTCTTGAGTAAGGACCGTAAGAATTTCCCATCAACATGACCTGATTCATGATCGCAGCACCATCAACCAACCAACCGATGGCACCAATATCTGCCCAGCTTAAAGTCGGATAGTTGAAGATACTTGAATATTTCGCTTTTCCTGAAAGCATATCTTCATACGTTGCATCTCTGTCTGCTCTGATGGTTCCATCACCTAAAGTTTCTGTCGCAGAATAAAGGTATAAACCGTGACCTGCTTCGTCCTGAACTTTCGCCAAAAGAGCCATTTTTCTTCTCAAAGAAGGTGCTCTGGAAATCCAGTTGGCTTCCGGCAACATTCCGACAATTTCAGAATGTGCGTGCTGTGAAATCTGACGAACCAATAGTTTTCTGTAATCATCCGGCATTACATCTTTTGGTTCTACTTTATTTTCGTCGTGTACGTACTGTACAAATTTTTCTAAATCCATCTTTTTAAATTTGAAAATTAATTAATCTGAAAATTTGAGAATTAGGCAATTTGAAATTAAAACACAATCATGGCATTTTCAAATTAGCACATTGACTCATTTTCAAATTGTCTTAAACATCATAATTAAGCATCACCACGTTGGTTGTCGGGTGACACTGGCAGGTAAGAACGTAACCTCGGGCTACTTCTTCTTCGGTAAGCGCGTAGTTTTTTTCCATGAAGACTTCGCCTTCCAAAACTTCGGCTTTACACGTACAACACACTCCTCCTTTACACGCAAAAGGTACAGGAAGATTGTCTTTCAATGCTTTATCTAAGATACTTTCTTTTTTTGAATTCAAATGGAAAGAATATTCATCATCATCAATAATTACCGTAACCATACTTTCGATGTTGGCAATGGCTTTGAACTCGTCGCTCATTTCCTCCGTATTTTCTTCGTCAGGAGCGGTAAAATATTCAAATAAAACCTGAATCGCCGGCACTTTTTTATCTTTCTTTAAATAATCTGCAATTCCCTTGATCATTTCCGAAGGTCCGCAAATGAAATACGTGGCTTCTTTTACATCAATATCGGTATATCTTTCAAATAAATGTTCCAGTTTTTCAGGGGAAATTCTTCCTTCGAAAATCGGATCTTCATGCTTTTCACGGCTTACGAGATAAACTACTTTCAATCTTCCGTTGAACTGCTCTACCAATTTATCGATTTCAGCCTTTTTCATCACGTGATTCATGCTTCTGTTGCTGTAGAACAGGTACGCGTTGGAATTCGGCTCCTGATAAAGACTTTCTTTAATATTCGATAAAACCGGAGAAATTCCACTTCCTGCCGCCAAACCAATGTATGTTTTTACGTTTGTCGGATGATAAGACGTGTTGAAACCGCCCATCGGAGGCATTACCTCAAGAATTTCATCCATGTGAAGATGTTCATTGAAATAACCGGAAACTTTTCCGCCTTCCAATAATTTCACTAAAACTTCCAGCGTGTTGCTTTTTTCACTCGGCGCATTACAGATGGAGTAAGAACGTCTTTCTTCATTTCCGTTGATCATCATTCGGAAATTAAGATACTGCCCCTGTTTGAATCTGAATTTATCCTTCAGCTCTTCAGGGATTTCAACCGCTACATTTACTGCATCGTTGGTATCTTTCTGAACTTTTACCGTTTTAAGTTTATAAAATGAATTCATTTATTTTTTAAGTATTCTGTTAATTTTTCCACCTTCGCATTTCGGAAGACTGTCCTGAGCATGAATTTTCACTTTTGTGGTAATTCCTACCCTCTTTTTTATTTCGTTTTCTATACTTTTTCCAAAGTTTCCGACAAAAATAGCATAATCGTCGGTATTTTGATTTAAATTTTTCGATGCGATCAATTCGTCATCAATTTCAACATCAATATCCAGTGCAACACACATTTGTTCCTTCTCAACAGGTGTTAAATAATAGTTCGGAACGACTCCTTCTACATGAGAAAACGCTTCTTCTATCTGACTTGGATAAACATTCACCCCTCTTACAATCAGCATATCATCGGCTCTTCCCAAAATCGGACGCATTTTCACCATCGTTCTTTTACCATTTTCGTCATAGTAAAGACTTGTGATATCATTTGTCCAGTAACGCAGAAGCGGCATTGCTTTCTTCGTTAAAGTCGTAATCACCAAAACGCCTTCTTCTCCCAAAGGAACGGGCTTTTTTGTAACCGGATCGAGAATTTCTGGGTAAAAATGGTCTTCCCAAATGTAAGAACCGCCTTTTTCTTCAAAATCTTCCATCGAAACACCCGGCCCTATAATTTCACTTAATCCGTAAATATTGGTTGCATGAACGCCTAATCTTTCTTCAATATGATGTCTGATTAATTCCGTCCAAGGCTCTGAACCTAAAACGGCATATTTTAAACTGATTTCTTCTGCCGTGATTCCTCTTTTAGCAAATTCATCAGCAATGGTTAAAGCGTAAGATGGCGAACAGCAGATTACTTCGGGTTGAAAATCCATGATGAGATCGACCTGTCTTGACGTCATTCCTCCCGAAATCGGAAGAACGCTCATTCCCAGTTTTTCCGCTCCGTAGTGCAATCCCAATCCGCCCGTGAAGATTCCGTAACCATATGCATTATGCAACTGCATTCCCGCTTTCGCGCCTGCTGCATTCAAAGATCTCGCCACGACTTCGCTGAATAAATCAACATCTTCTTTTGTATATCCCACCACCGTTGGTTTTCCCGTTGTTCCGCTTGAACAGTGAATTCTCTGCAGTTCACTTTTCGGAACGGTAAATAACCCGAACGGATAATTGTCTCTCAAATCCTGTTTATACGTTATCGGAAGTTTGGTAATATCTTCAATCGACCTTATTTCCTGTGGAGATATTCCTGATTCTTTAAATTTTCTTTTATAAAACTCAGACTTCTCTCCAAGATAGCCTACCAAATTTGCCAACCGCTCAGACTGAAGCCGTCTCAATTGATCGGGCTTAAGATATTCAACACCAAAATCCATAACTAACTAACATTTGTTAGGTGTAAATTTAAAAAGATTTTGGAACGTGACAAAATTTTTATGATTTTCGTCAGATTTTTAATGATTCTAAATAATTAAGGCTAAGATTTAGGTTTAATTTAAGCATGATTTTAATGAGGATTTTAAAAATTACGAATCCATTTTATGAAATCTTGATCGGAAGAAATATTAATCAATTTTCGAATATTGTATTTATGTGTCTGTACTGTTCTTGGTGATGTTTTGGTAGATATTGCAATATCTTTGGTGGAAAAATTAAGGTAAGAAAGAGCCAAAATCTTCAACTGAACATCAGTTAATTCAGGATGCTTTTCAGTTAGTCTATTGTAAAATTGTCCGTATACTTCTGAGAATCTTTTTAAAAAAGAAGCATCATTTTTCTTTGCGAGATTCAAAACTTCTTCAAAAGCATCATTTACTTTTGTTTTTAACTCTGTTATTTCTTCAGATTGTTCTTTTACGGTTTCGAAAATAATGGATTTTTCTTGCTCGGAGATTTTTCTCTTTTTGCGTTGCATAAAAATGTAGAGCATAATCACCAACAAAACCAATATTACTAGTATAATGATAAATAAGATGTTACGTTCTAAAAAGCTAATGTTTTTATCCTGAATCTCTCTTATTTCTTCAGATTTTAATTTATTTTTATTTTCAAAATCTTTTTTTTCAGCTAAATATTTTAATAAATAAAGGTTTCTTTTGTCTTTTAGAGTAGCAAAACTAACAGAAAGTTGGTTAAGAGTTTCTACATAAATATCCTGATATTTATTTTGTTTAGAAATCTCCAAACCTCTCATCAGATAGGGAATTGCTTCTTTATATTTCCCTTCTATATTATAGCCCATTCCTAAACCAGAATTGATAATGGCTTCATTTTTTATATCATAAATTTTAGTTATAGGAATTAGTTTTTGTGCACTTTTGAAATAAAAGGCAGAAGAATCAGTTTTTTTTTGAAAAAGATAATTTGATCCTATGTTGCTATACACATTAATTAATTTGCTATTTCTTAATTGATTTTTTTTTATTTTTTGCAAAACAGACAATGCAATACTTCCTTTATTTATAGCTTCTTGATCTTTTTCCTGTACATTATAATATTCTTGATAACAGGTCCAATAATTTCCAATAATTTCTAAATGAAAATCATTTGAATCATCTAATTCCTTTAGGATAAGTCCAGTATCATCTAATATTTTTTTGGCATCATATAATAATCCCAAATGCATCAATGCCCAAGATTTTCTTACTAATGCTTCTATTTCTTTTTCGAAATTTTCACTTTCTTTAGCTTTTATTATTGTTTTTTCACAAGACTGAAGTAGTTTTTTATACTCATTCGTATTCATGTAAACTGCATCTATTAAAGACAGTGCATGAATTTCATAATAAATGTTTTTACTTTTCTGTGAAGTGATTAAAAATGCATTTATAGAATTTAAAGCTGCTGCTGGATTTTTTTGTGCTAATTCTAAGTTTCTTTGCATTTGTTCTTCTAATATTTTGTCATAATTAGGATTAAGCTGAGCATTAACTAACACAACATTCCATAGAAATATAAAATAGATTAAAATAGCTTTAAAAATCATTTTCCTTCATAAATATTGTACAAATATAATGTTTTATAGTCCTCAAAAAGAGAGCAACCCAACTGATTACTCTCTTCCTATTTTCTAAATTGTGATTGTGATTTTGTTATTATTTTGAAACCTTTTTAGCTGCACAATTACTTGCCATACTTAGAGTCCCTATTTTTTTGATGATAATTTCGCTTCGCATTACTTTCACATCACTACCACAACTATTAGACCCCATACTTGCAATATCTTGTACCGTAAATGTATTGGGAGACAATGCCCCATTTCCTGTTATTGGCTCTATTAGAAAATCTATATCAAATGTGGTACTGCCGTCTCCATTTAAATACATAATAAATGAAGAGGTGTTTTCTGCTTCTGCATTACCTCCTGTAGCAGAATATGTTTTTCTAAAATAACTGTTATTAATAGAGGTAAGTATCCTTAGTTTTGTATTAAGATTGGGATTACTTGCATCATCTACCAAACCCCTTACATTAAAAGTAAATTCATAAATCCCAGTTGGTAACGTAACAGTATCTGTAGTTCTGGTAGTAGGAACGGTGTTTTCCCCAGAGAATGTGGCGAAAGAGGGTAAAGTTACCCCTTCATTAATTACAGATCCCACAATGGTGTTTACAAAATTATAATCATTATTTGATGAGGGTAACACACCCAACTCACCATAACTATCATACTTATCAAAACGCATTGCGCTAAGTTGGTTAAAAGTATAGCTGGTTCCTGCTGTATTGCCATTTACGCCTAAACGTAAAACCTGTATAGGATAAGGAAGTGTATGCAAAACACCTGAAGCATCTGCAACCACAATACTTTCTGTAGGGTTTCCTTTTTGCAAACCTTCTAATCTTGCAGGATTAGCAACTGCAGTTACGTGTAAAGCATTGGTGGGATCGTTATTGCCAATTCCTACATTCCCTGTTTGATAAATATTTTGTGTGTTTGAAGTTGCGGGATTTGTAGTAGCAGCTTCGTTCCAAGGTTCCACATAAGTTCCGCCAGAAGAACCAGCCATTGTTTGCCAAATAGCTCCGTCAAAATAATAATATCCTGACGCAGAAACATTTACCACCTGATTATCAAGCGGAGCCATTGCTGCCGCTGTTACATACACAATAGCTCCTGTTTGATCTGTGGTGTATGTTTTTAATCTTAATTGCTCACCTGTAATTCTGGGAGCAATAACACCGTCTAATTTTGTAGCTATTGTTGGACTTCCTGTAACATCCAAAGTTGCTTTTGGAGCTTCTGTATTGATTCCAACTTGAGCAAAATTGTAACTAAATATACATAAAGCTACAGATAAAAATAAAATCTTCATTTTTGTTTTTTTGTTTTGCAATGATAACTACATAACTAAATAAAACAAAAAAAAGAGCATACGTATTTCATACTTAAGCACTGACTATCAGTAAAATAAACAAAAAATCTTAACAATACACCATTCTAAAAGCACATACAAATTATCTAATTACAAAAAGTGATAAGGCTATAAGGATTTCATATTTCCTTCACATTTTTATGATTCTAAATAGTTAAGGCTAAGATTGAGGTTTAGTTTAAGCATGATTTTAATACGATTTTGTCATTCAAAACATAGACAGATAGTCTAAGAACGCAGTTCAGAAGTGAAGTGAAAAATCTGTTTTTATTTAATGTTTAGTAGATTTCTCCTTCGTCGAAATGACAGCTTACTGCATAAAATTTTGTTATTATTCAGAACGGAACAAAGTAAAGTGTGGAATATAAGCGAAGTTTTCGTTGTAACTGTCGAAATTTCTACGGAATGACAATAACAATTTTAAATAATTTTAAAATAATTGTTGAGATTCTTCCTTCGTCAGAATGACAGTTAAACGGTTTATTTCTTTTGATTTCCCAGTAAACCAAAAAGAATTTTATCCCTTATTTCATCGGTGATATCAGAACCAGAATCAATATTTCTTTTAAACCAGAAATAGGAGTTGTTTAAAGTATGGAGAATAAATCTCGTGGTAAAAGCGGGTGATCTCAATTCCCAGTTTTCAGCGGTATAAATTTCAGAAATCAACTGTTCAACTTCCTGCTGATAATTTTTTCTTAATTCGATAAATTCAGGTAATCTCTCTTCCAGATGTTTCCATTCGTTGGAATAGATGTGCGTGACATCACGGTTTTTCAGAACAACCGACAAATGTTTTTCAATAAAAAGATTGAGCTTTTCCTTTGGTGGAATATTGGTGTTTTTTACATCCTGAAGTTCATCGAAAAATTCCTGCGCGATGCCGAAACAGATCCATTCCAGAATTTCTTCCTTTGAGCGGATGTGCGCATATAAAGAAGCTGCTTTGATATTCAGTCTGGTTGCCAAATCACGAACAGAGCTTCCCATGTAGCCTTTCTCCTTGAAAAGTTCCACGGCAACATCTAAAATTTTCTTCTGTTTTTCTTTAAGCTCCATTTGTAAAAACGCAAAAGTAATTATTTTGATTTTAATATTTGATTTTGAGAAGATGATTTTTAACTTAAGAATTAAAAGCTAAACACTGCATAATGCTTTTTCAAAATGATGAAATGAAAAAATTAAACTTTTTTACCACTAAAAGATGCAAAAGATTTAAACACTTTAGTTTCTTAAGTTTAATACTTAAATGAAAAAAAAGAGCACATAAGTAAAAAAAATCAAAGATTTTTTCTCTTTGCAGACTTTTGAAATACTTTAAATAAATTCAATAAAGTCTTTTGTTTCTTTTGTAGTTAAATTTAAAATGAGTTTAAAAAACTTATTATTTAAACCATTAAGAAAATTTTAAGTTGTTAAGTTCAATTAAGAAAAAATCAATAGATTTTTAATAAGCATTATTTTGGAAAGCGAAGCGGCTCTTAAATATTCTAAACTTCTTAATTAAAATCTTAATGGTTCAATCAAAAAATAAGGTTAGACGTATTTTAAGATTCAACCCAATCTGACGGTTCTTCCGATAATTTTCACTTAAATTCTTCGAATCGGAAATTTTGTCTTTCCAAAATAGATTCAAAATAAATATTTCGGAAATTTTGTCCAATATTTTTAAAAATTCAACAATAGAATACTTTTTGCGATAATGTACCCGAATTAAATGATTAAATAAAGATTAAGGGCATCAGAAATTAGAAAATCTGATTAAAAAATTAACATTTATTTGACTCTTATGGTCTGAAATCTGATGTCTAAAATCTAAAATTGGAAACTAAAAATTAAAGAATCAAAAATATACAAAATATGAATTTAAATCAATATACCGTAAAATCTCAGGAAGCAATTCAGGCTGCACAACAGGTGGCAATGGAATTTGGCAACCAACAGATCGAACCTCAACATTTACTGGAAGGTATTTTTCAGGTAGATGAAAATATATCGCCTTTCTTATTAAAAAAATCTGAAGCAGATGCGGCTTTGGTAAGAGAGCGCAACCGCGAAAATTTAGAGAAACTCCCTAAAGTACAGGGAGGCAATATTTACCTTTCACAATCAGCAAATAAAGTTTTGCTTGATGCGCCTAACATTGCTAAAAAAATGGGCGACGAATATGTAACGATTGAACATTTATGGCTTTCCTTATTGGAAACCAATTCTGAAGTTTCGAAAATGCTGAAAGATATGGGCGTTACCAAGAGTCTTTTGGAAGGGGGAATTAAAGAATTAAGAAAAGGTTCGAAAGCCACTTCTGCAAGTTCGGAAGAAACGTATCAGTCTTTAAATAAATACGCTAAAAACTTCAACGAATTAGCGGCGGAAGGAAAATTAGATCCTGTGATCGGTCGTGACGAGGAAATCCGAAGAGTGTTGCAGATTCTTTCCAGAAGAACGAAAAACAACCCGATTCTGATTGGTGAACCCGGCGTTGGTAAAACTGCAATTGCAGAAGGAATTGCCCACAGAATTATCAGCGGTGACGTTCCTGAAAACCTGATGGATAAAACATTATATTCACTGGATATGGGCGCTTTGATTGCCGGTGCAAAATACAAAGGTGAGTTTGAAGAGCGTCTGAAATCCGTGGTGAATGAAGTTATTAAATCGGAAGGACAGATTATTCTTTTCATTGATGAGATCCACACTTTGGTAGGCGCAGGAGGCGGTGAAGGTGCAATGGACGCCGCAAATATTCTGAAACCAGCTTTGGCAAGAGGAGAATTAAGAGCGATTGGAGCAACGACTTTAAATGAATATCAGAAGTATTTTGAAAAAGATAAAGCCTTAGAAAGACGTTTCCAGAAGGTAATGGTGGAAGAACCGGATACAGAATCGGCAATTTCTATTCTTCGTGGAATTAAAGACAAGTATGAAGCGCACCACAAAGTAAGAATTAAAGATGAGGCGATTATTGCAGCGGTAGAAATGTCTCAGAGATATATTTCAGACCGATTTTTACCGGATAAGGCGATTGATCTGATTGATGAAGCATCGGCTAAATTAAGAATGGAAATCAATTCGAAACCGGAAGAGCTTGATGTTCTCGACAGAAAATTAATGCAGATGGAAATTGAACTGGCTGCCATTTCAAGAGAAGGTAACCAGACGAAAATCGATCATTTAAAAGAAGATATTGCGAAGATTTCTGAACAGAGAAATGAAATTAACGCCAAATGGCTGAAAGAAAAGCAAAAATCTGAAGATTTAACGCAGATTAAAAAAGATATAGAATCTCTGAAATTAGAGGCAGAAAGAGCTTCAAGAGCAGGAGATTACGCAAAAGTAGCGGAAATCCAATACGGAAAACTTCGTGAAAAAGAAGAAGAGCTTAAAAAGCTTGAAATCGAAATGCAAAATCATCAGAATGAGTTAATTAAAGAAGAGGTAACTTCTGAAAACATTTCTGAAGTGATTGCCAAATGGACCGGAATTCCTGTTACGAAACTGCTTCAGTCTGAAAGAGAAAAGTTATTGAATCTGGAAACCGAACTTCATCACAGAGTAGTTGGACAGGACGAGGCGATTACCGCTGTTGCGGATGCGATACGAAGAAACAGAGCGGGATTGAGTGATGATAAAAAACCAATCGGGTCATTCTTATTCTTGGGAACCACCGGAGTCGGAAAAACTGAGCTGGCAAAAGCTTTAGCGGAGTTTTTATTTGATGATGAAAACAATATGACGAGAATTGATATGAGTGAATATCAGGAGCGTCACAGTGTTTCGAGATTAGTGGGTGCGCCTCCGGGATATGTGGGTTATGATGAAGGCGGACAATTAACGGAAGCCGTGAGAAGAAGACCGTATTCTGTGGTTCTTTTAGATGAAATTGAAAAAGCGCATCCTGATGTTTTCAATACTTTGTTACAGGTTTTGGATGACGGAAGATTAACCGATAACAAAGGAAGAGTGGTGAATTTCAAAAATTCGATCATTATTATGACTTCGAATTTAGGTTCGCACCTTATTCAGGAAAATTTTGAACATATTACTGATGAAAATCAGGATGAGATTGTTGACAAAACAAAAGATGAGGTCTTTGATTTATTGAAACAGACGTTACGTCCGGAATTCTTAAACAGAATTGATGAGGTTGTATTATTCCAGCCTTTAAGAAAAAAGGAAATCGGAAAAATCGTTACCTATCAACTGAGAGGATTTAATGAAATGCTTTCGAAACGAAATATCATTATGACGGCAACTCAGGATGCTGTAGATTATCTGATGAATAAAGGGTATGATCCTGCGTTCGGAGCAAGACCTCTGAAAAGAGTCATTCAGCAGGAAGTTCTCAACAAATTATCAAGAGAGATTCTGGCAGGAACGGTAAATGATGGAGACAGAATCACTTTGGATTATTTCGAGGAAACAGGTCTGGTTTTCAGACCTACAGATTTATAAGTAGTTTTTTTCATATATATTATTTTTGAAGAATTTCCGCAGACCAAAAAATCTGCGGAAATTTTATTTGTAATACATCAGATGTAAAATTAGCAAATCCCATTATCGCTGATCTACCTATCAAACAACATTTTTATTTAATATTCACCAATTCTACATCAAAAATAATAGTCGCTCCCGCAGGAATTGGTCCGGCACCATTATCTCCGTAAGCAAGCTCCGAAGGAATGTAAAATCTGTATTTAGATCCTTTGCTCATCAACTGGATACCTTCTGTCCATCCTTTGATTACTGCGCCCAGATTAATATCCATTGGCGCACCTCCGTTTTTGTCGGTAGAGTCGAAAACAGTTCCATCCAGAAGCTTTCCGGTATATTTTACCTGTACAACATCTGAGGCTTTTGGTTTTGTTTTACCATCACCTTCCTGCAAGACTTCATACTGTAAACCTGAAGCCGTGGTCTTCACTTTAGGATTACTTTTATTTTTGGCAAGAAACTCCAGACCTTTTTTCTTATTTTCATCTGCCTGTACGCCTGCTGCAGCCTGCTTTTTTTCATGTTGCTTCTGCATAAACTCCTGCATAAAAGCTTCCATTTCTTCAGCCGGCATCAGCTTTTTCCCTCCATTCATTTCTTCTTTAATAGCCTGAGCCAAAAGATCTGCATCTACTTTGAAGCCTTCCTGTTTCATGTTTTGGGCAATACTCAGACCTATATAATAAGAAGCTTTCTGATCATCCGTGTATTTGCCATCCACTGCGTTTTCATCTTTCTTAGCGCATGAAACACTAAATATTGCTATGCAAAATAATGCGATAGTCTGTCTTTTCATTTGATAATTTTATTGTTTATGATTAACGAA
This sequence comes from Chryseobacterium sp. HMWF035, assembly GCF_003094695.1. Lineage (NCBI taxonomy): Bacteria > Pseudomonadati > Bacteroidota > Flavobacteriia > Flavobacteriales > Weeksellaceae > Chryseobacterium > Chryseobacterium sp. HMWF035. Next base: position 161,586 of record NZ_QEHP01000139.1, read on the forward strand.
TTTAAAATCGCTGCAAATCTATCCAAAATCTTTATCATTTTAATTAAAATTTACAATCCGTAAAAACCCCATAAATAATCAGGAAAAAACCGTGTCGTATTCCCCTGAAATTTTACGAGATTTGCAATACCAACTAACCTTACACCTTTTAAAACTAGCTTTATGGAAACAAAACCAAATTTAGACAACTTAGAATTTGAATCTGCCGAATCAATTTCTAATCCCAACACCCTTCATTGCGATTTGATCAGAACTCTTGTAGAGAACTACAGAAAAAATCAGTTGGCGTGTATAAACCAAAATTTAGGATTTGATGATGCCCATTCCATTCATTTTGATCTGGCTACGCTGAAAAAATTTATTTCAGACATTGAAAATGAAGCATCGAAAAACGATTCCCGCGTTACAGATCAGGATTTGGGAATACGATTTTATTATGCGGCTTATCCTAAAGAGCAGGACTGGAATATTATGTCGGGAACTCCGATCGGAACAGAATATGCACAAAGGCACACTTTAGTTTTGGTTCCTACCATGAAACAGGAAGACGAAAACGGAGATAAACTCTGCTATGATTTCAATCCTTTAAGCGCAAGCGGAAGCGGAGAGTTTTTGGCGATGGCTTCGGCAAGAAATTCCGGTTTGCAGGGAGAGGTGGTATGTCAGAATCATGGTACCCTGTCTCCTCCTTCCACACAAGTAACAGAATCTTTTTAATAAAAAATTATATTTACACGAATAAGCACAATGAGTGAATTTCAAAAAGTACTACAAGAATCTTTAATCTGGACGGAAGGGCTGGCTGCTCTTATTTCTATTATATTTTATAGGAATGCTAAAGATAAATACTGGAAGTACTTTTCCATTTATTTAATACTCATGTTTTTATGTGAAGTTTTTGGGAAATGGGGCGGATATTTAATGGAATATAATAAGCCAAAGTTTTTTAATTATTTTGTTATTCCTGTTGAGTTTTTATTTTTCTATTGGCTTTACGCAGCAAAATCATTAAAAAGACCAAAACTATTCTATACGCTATCTGTTATTTATCTGCTTTCCTTTCTTCCCAATGAATATTTTTTTAAAGCAGGAAAAATAATTTTTTCATTCAATTATACGTTTGGCTGCCTTATCCTGATGGTTCTTGTGATAATGGAATATTATAGGCAAATTAACTCTTCGGATATTTTGCATTTCAGTAAAAACAAAATGTTTTACATTAATCTCGGGGTCACTTTATTTTATATCGGAACTTTACCTTTTTGGACGTTCTTCAGTTTATTAAACAAGTATCCAGAATTATGGAATATGTATTTTAATTATTTCCTAGTTTCCGGAATCATCATGTATTTATTATTCTCAATTTCATTTATATGGGGAAAACAGAGCTCATAATAACAATCATCCTTTTCAATATATTTTTTGTATTGTTTGTGGCTGCAGTGATGGTTTATATCCGCAAATACAAACAGCGCAAGAAAGAATATCTGAATGAGATTGAAATAAAAAACGAAATTCACCAGAAAGAATTGTTAGCGACGCAGCTTGAAATTCAGCAGGCAACGATGCAGCAGATCGGGCGCGAACTTCACGATAATATCGGGCAGAAATTAACGTTAGTGAGCCTTTACACCCAGCAGCTTTTGTATGAGAATAAAGTTCCGGAGGTAAGCGAAAGAATTGAGCAGGTTTCACAGATCATCAATCAGTCGCTTCACGATCTCAGGAGCCTTTCAAAAACATTAACGGACGATAATATTAATCAAAAGGAAATCGTAACTTTAATTCAGGAAGAAGTAGACAATACCAATGCGTTTAAAAAATGCCATGTCGATTTTCAGCATAATTTTAATCAGCTGGATCTCAGCTTTGTGCATAAAAACGTATTGCTGAGAATTACTCAGGAATTTATTCAGAACAGCATCAAACATTCAGGCTGTAAAAATATTCTGATTAATCTGAATACTTCTCAGGAGTCGCTTTGGGAATTGAATATTAAAGATGACGGGGTGGGTTTCGATCAGTCCAACATCAAATCCAACGGAATCGGGCTCACCAATATGAAAAACAGAGCCGAAATTATCGGGGCAGATTTCTGTCTTGAAAGTCAGAAAAATTTGGGAACTACGCTCAACATTATTTTAAAAAGACAGCCATGAAAAAAACGATAGTAATTGTAGACGATCATGTACTTATCGCAAAAGCTTTAGAAGGAATTATTGATAATTTTCCGGAGTTTGAAGTAATCTACGTTGCCGAAAACGGAAAAGACCTGATCCAGAAATTCGAAAATAACAGCAAAATTCCGGATATCATTCTTCTGGACATCAGTATGCCGATTATGGACGGTTTCGAAACCGTACTTTGGCTTAAAGAAAATCATCCGAACATTAAAGTAATGGCTTTAAGCATGCAGGGCGACGATAAAAGCGTTATTAAAATGATCCGGAACGGCGCCAAAGGGTACTTACTGAAAAATACACATCCGAAGGAACTGGAGAATGCATTGACGAAACTTAACAATGACGGTTTTTTTTATCCGGAATGGGCTTCGAAAATCATTTTTTCCAACATGAACAATGAAGATGCTGCCAATAATGTAAAAATTTCCGACCGCGAGAAAGAGTTTTTAAAATACACCGTTACAGAACTCAGCTATAAAGAAATTGCGGATAAAATGTGCTGCAGCCCGAGAACAGTGGAAAGCTACAGAGATCAGCTTTGTGATAAATTAGATCTTAAAACGCGGGTTGGTCTTGCCGTTTTTGCCATTAAAAACGGTTTTGCAGGATAAAATCAACATTCAAACATTACTCAATAATAGTTTTAAATAATCAATAAAAACGTCTTTTAAATATAAATACAGTAACACATATTTAAAATTACTATTTATTGAATAATAAAACAATTCAACTACATAGTGAAATACTTGCATATCTACTTCAAATAATATAATTTCATCCTGCGAAACAAAATATTGTATTTTTATGAAAAAACTATTATTCGGAGCTCTTATGCTGAGTTTCCTGTCTGCGTGTAACAGCGACAACATTTCTAACCAGACCGAAGGATCTGAAAACACTCCTGCCATTTCCGGAACCGCACTGCAAAGAGGCTGTGCTTCAGAAGAAATCAGAAAAGTGGCATTGAAAAACAGTTCGGAACTGAGACAGAAATATTCTGAAATCGAAGCCAAAACCGAACGATTTGAAAATGACATGAAGCTGGGTAAAGTATTATCCGATGGTACCGTTGAAATTCCGGTAGTGGTAAATGTCTTATACAGAACAACTGCTGAAAATGTTTCTGACGCCCGTATTGCAGAACAAATTGCAGTTCTTAATGCGGATTATGCAGGAACCAACACCGACGTTTCAAAAATTCCTTCCGAATTTCAGGGGGTAAAAGCAGGTGATGTGAAAGTAAGATTCAGACTGGCAAATGTGGTGAGAAAATCTACCACCAAAACAAGTTGGGGTACCAATGATGCCATGAAGAAAGCATCTACCGGAGGAATTAATGCAACAAGTCCTTCTAATTATCTAAACATCTGGACGGTAGGAAATATGGGACAGGTTCTTGGCTATGCGACTTTCCCTGAATCTTCCGGATTATGGAATGATGGTGTGGTAATTGCCGCTCCTTATTTTGGTAAAACCGGTGCCTCTTCTCCATTTAATCTGGGAAGAACAGCCACCCACGAAGTGGGACACTATCTGAACTTAAGACACATCTGGGGAGATGCTAACTGTGGAAACGACCTTGTAAGCGATACACCTACACAAACAACAGCTAACACAGGAAAACCAAGCTACCCTCTTTACAATACCTGCAGCGGCGTACAGAGATCTGTAATGTTCATGAATTACATGGATTATGTGGATGATGCAGCCATGTTTATGTTCTCCGCAGGACAAAAAACCAGAATGCAGTCTGTTGTAGCTTCTAACGGAGCAAGATCAGGACTAAGACTATACTAATCTTTATTGTTAATTTTAATACAAATGATTCCGGCTGTTTCTCTGAAACAGCCGGAATCTATTTATAATGTTTTAGTATTGTCTTTCGGTGTATAATCCATAAAGATACCACCATCAAGATTTACCGATTTTACTTTTTTGGTAATCGGAACCGTAAGCATTGTTTTTTTCTGATCTTTTTCCCAGACCGATGGCGAAAAATGAAGCTTCTCCACAGTTCCGTCTTCATAGCCGATTTCTGCATCAAAAGGGATGGCAAAACCGCCTACATTATCCACATTTACTGTCAAAAGATCATTCATCTGAGATGCTGAAGACACTTTCAGGTCGATATAATTATTGGTGTAAAACCAGTTATTGAAGAACCAGTTCAGATTTTTTCCCGAACCTGTATTCATAGAATTAAAATAATCCCACGGAATCGGATGCTTTCCGTTCCAGTTGTTCATATAATGATGTAATGCTTTTTTAAACAGATCATCCCCCAGATAATCTTTTAAAGCCAGATAAGACAGGGATGCTTTTACATAAGAATTATTTCCGTACCCTGCTCCGCTTACCTGAGTACTCATCGTAATAATAGGCTGATCCTGTTCCGCAGAAGGATCATTGATCCATCTTTTTACCCTGAAATTTTTATAAAATTCTTTGGCTTTTGCTTCTCCGTTTTCATCAATTCCGATTAAATATTCCAAAGTCGTTGCCCAACCTTCATCCATAAAAGCATAACGGGTTTCGTTGATGCCCATATAGAAAGGAAAATAAGTATGTGCAATTTCGTGATCCGCCGTTAATCTCGCATCCTGAAAATCATCCGGAATACTGGTATCATTAATCATCATCGGATATTCCATGTCTGCGTATCCCTGAATTGCGGTCATCGCATTGTAAGGATATTCCACTCCGGGCCAGTTTTTAGAAAACCAGTCGAGATTATACTGCATCCATTCCACATAATGCTCAAAATCTTTTGCATCCGCTTTGTAACCTGCCTGAACACTTGCTCTTTTCGTTTTAAGCTGCACACTTGCTGCATCCCAAACATAATGATTGCTTAAAGCAAAACAGAAATCGGTGATATGACTGGCTTTAAATTTCCACGTATTCCATTTATTCTGCTTCGTTACTTTTCCGGACTTCATTTCTTGCTCAGTCGCAATATGAATGACTTTGTCGCTTTTTAATGAAGACTTATATCTTTTTAAATACTCAGACTGAAGAACGGCATCGGGATTCAGGAAATCTCCGGTTGCCCAGACTACGTAATTTTTAGGCGCAGTAATGGCAAAACTGTAATCGTTGAAATCATTATAAAACTCCTGCCTGTCGGAATGCGGAAGCATATCCCATCCATTGTAATCATCATAAACAGAAATTCTCGGGAAAGAATAGGCCACATAAAATGTTTCAGGATCTATCTGTCCTTCTCTTCCGCTTTGTACAGATAAAGGATACTCCCACTCGATGCGGATTTCAGCTTTTGCTTTGGATTTTAAGGCTGAATTCAGCTTTATTTTTTCAACCGTTCCCCAATCGTCGCTGTTTACGTTATATTTTTCACCATTTACAGCAAATGATTTAATATGCAACCCCGAAGAAAGAAAATCTTTGGAAACAACGCCTGATCTCGGAGCCTGTGGTTTATGGAGATTATTAACAAATCTTATGGCAAGATCATTCAGATCATTTGGGCTGTTGTTGGTATAGACGATGGTTTCCTTTCCCGAAACCACCTTAGAATTGGCATCTATCTTTACCTCAACATTATAAATCCCTTTATTCTGCCAGTAATTTTTACCCGGAGCGCCCGACAGATCACGGGTTCCGTTTTCGTATGCTTTTTTAATATTTCTCGGCATATACAATTCCTGCGCGGAAAATTGCCATGAAACTAAAAACAATACACCCAAAACAAGCTTTTTCATTAAAATCTTTTTATAATAAGTATTTTATTTAACATAAAAGTAACAAAAAACGGCAATATAATTATTACCGTTTGTATTATTTTTTGATCGCTTACAATTAAGCAGAAATCATTTATTATCTTAAATATTTGACTAAAGCCATTTTAAAACATTAAATCCACCAAAACCGGAAAGTGATCCGATGGATACAGAAGATTTTCTCTTCTGTCGTTGATGTGTCTGTGAGATTTGATCTTAAAACCTTTCACGAAAATATAATCAATCCTGTCCTTCGGAATTTCATTTACATTGAAACCTGTAAAAGTACCTTTCGGACCGTAATGTTTTGTTTCTGAATGATAAAAACTGTCTTTCATATTCTGCGACATAATTTTTATCGGCTCCGAATCTTCCGTTAAATTAAAATCTCCGCTCACAGTTACCGGCAGATTTTTAGGATTGATTTCTTTGATTTTCTTTAAAATTAATTCCGAAGACTTCACTCTTGCTACATTTCCGATGTGATCGAAATGAAGATTCAGTGCCATGAATTCTTTTTTAGATTTTTTATCTCTGAAAACAGCGTAGGTACAAATTCTGTTCAAAGCGGCATCCCACCCTTTTGATGGTTTTTCAGGAGTTTCCGAAAGCCAGAAGGTATCCGATTTTAAAACCTGCAATCTGTCTGTATCATAAAAAATAGCCGAAAATTCACCTTTTTCTTTTCCGTCGTCTCTTCCCACTCCTACATAATCATAGTTTTTCAATCCGTTTTTTATATCCTTCATCTGATCCGGCAATGCTTCCTGAACGCCGAAATAATCGGGATGATAATACGTAAGGAGATCTGCTACATCCTGTTTCCTGTTTGTCCATGAATTTTCTTTATCCGAATCTACATTCAGTCTGATATTAAAACTCATCACCTTAAGATTCTGCGAAAATCCCAATGCAAAAACCATCAGGAATACGATTGAAAATCTGTAATTCATAATCATCTATTTTAAGTAACAAAAGTAATGTTTCTCCTTAAAACAGCCTTCAGAATTGGGAATTTTAATATTAAATTCAATTTAAAAACAAAAACTCCGGAGTATTTTCCGAAGTCTTGATTTATTATTTTAATTTAAACCATTAAAATGGAGTTAAGGGGTTAAGAATATCTAAGTTTCCAATTTTTAAGATTTAAAAAAATGATTTTTCTTGATAAAGCTTAACTTCTTAATTTAGAACTTAATGGTTTAAAAGATTAAAATTATTCTTTATTAAATTTAAATTCTCTTCCGTTCTGCTTAAAGGTAAATGATTTTTTATCCTGACTGAAAGTTAAAGAAATCTGCGCCATTTCCAGACTGAACGTATTGTTCCCGGTATATTCCAGAGGAAATTCCTGCTGTCCTGTTGCCTGAGCAAAAAGCTGGTTGTTTTTCTCTGTAAATACAATTTTCATCGGAAGATCCTTGCTTCCGAAAGTTCCTGTAAATTCTTTAAGATTTACTTTTTCCGTCGGTTTTGCATCAGCGGAACTCCAGGTGTTATTTTTAGAATCTACATCCGGAATTTCTGAATTCGGATCCAGTTTCACCTGATCGATTTCTTTTGTGGAATTGATTCTGAATGTCCATTCCGTATTTCTTTTCCAGACCTCGATCGGCAGTTTTACCATTTGCTGCGTTCCGTCTTTAAATTTAACCTGAACGTTGGTCGGCATAGGTAACTGTCCGATATTTTCAACCGTGATCTGCGCTCCGTTTTTAAAGTCTCCGTTAACGTATTTTACATTTTTAATACCCTGATCGATTTTCCATTTGTTGATGAACCACCCTCTCCAGAACCAGTTCAGCTCTTCACCCGACACATTTTCCATCGTGTGGAAAAAATCCCAAGGTGTAGGATGTTTGAAAGCCCATCTTTCAACATAGGTTCTGAATGCCTTGTCGAATTTTTCAGGTCCTAAAATAGATTCTCTTAAGATTTGCAGTCCCATTCCCGGTTTGAAATACGCCAAAGCACCGATGCTGTTTTCTTTCATATTATCCGGACCTACCATGATGGGTTCAAAACCGTCGCTCATAATATATCCGCTCATCTGCGCAATATTTTTCTTTTCGTAATACTCACCTTTGTTGAAAGCTTCCGTAGAAAGTTCGTTGATGAATGTGTTGAATCCTTCATCCATCCAAGCAAATAATCTTTCGTTGGAACCCACAATCATCGGGAACCAGTTGTGCCCGAATTCATGATCTGTAACGCCCCAAAGATCGCCGCCTTTGGAATCCATGTGACAGAAAACAATTCCCGGATATTCCATTCCGCCTTCATTTCCTGCTACATTGGTTGCAGCCGGATAGGTATATTCGTACCATTTTGCAGAGTAATGCTCAATCGCCGCTTTTGTGTATTCCGTAGATCTGCTCCATGCCTCTTTCCCTACACTTTCTACAGGATAAGCGGAGATTGCCAAAGATTTTTTCCCGCTCGGAAGGTTAATTTTTGCGGCATCCAGAATAAATGCAGGAGAGGAAGCCCAAGCAAAATCTCTTGCCTGATTGATTTTAAATTTCCATGTTTTTGTTCCTGTTGAATTGTTTTTCCCCAACTCAGATTCAGAACGGATCATCACTGTTTTATCACTGTTCTTTGCCTGATCCCATCGGCTGATTTCTTCTTTGGAATACACTTCTTTTGAATTAAGTAATTCTCCTGAAGCCACCACATAATGATTGGCAGGAACGGTAATGTTTGCCGTAATATCTCCGTATTCCAGATAAAATTCCGAAGCACCGAGATAAGGCAACGTATTCCATCCCATTACATCATCATACACACACATTCTCGGATACCATTGTGCTATCGTAAAGATCTTTCCGTTTTTCGTATCCTGAATTCCCATTCTGTCGGAACCGTATTTTGGAGAAAGGAAAGAATATTCAATTTTAATTTTTGCGACGCCTCCCATCGCTTTCAGTTCAGCAGGAAGATCAATCTGCATCCTGGTATCAGTAATAGTATATTTTACGTCTTTACCATCTAATTTTACGGATTTTATTTTGTAACCGCCGTCAAATTCCTCACCATGCGCTCCGTTTCGGCTTCCCGAAGTCGGTACGACTGCGTTTCCTCTTGAATCTTTTGCAAATAAATTCTGGTCGAGCTGCAACCATAAAAAACCCAGTTTGTCGGGACTGTTATTGGTATAAGTGATTTCCGCGGTTCCTGTGAGTTCGTTTTTGGCTTCATTAAGGCTTACATCGAGATTGTAACTTGCCGAATTTTGCCAGTACGCGTGTCCCGGCTGTCCGCTTGCGGATCTTGTAGGTGTACCTGTCTGTGTATAGAAAAATGGTTTGAAAGCTTCTACGTAGCTGTATTTCGGGGCTTCCTGAGCCAATGCAGACTGTGAAAAGAACATCATGGCAAGCGCAGAAACAAGAGTTGGAATTTTGAAATTCATATTAATTCTTTTAATTTAACAAAGTAAACAAAAATAAGACTTCTCCGGACAGAAAAGTCTGATGTCTTCATTTATCTTGTTAAATTTCTTTGTCTTCTTCCACAGAAAGAAAATACTGCTCAAAATCTTTATCTGAAACCGGCTTTTCGCTTTCAAGTTTTACGACTCCGATGGTTTTGTAGTGAGCAGACAATCTTACATTGTTTTTTTTCAGTTCTTTTTCAAGCTGTCTGATATCTGTATTTTTTTTGAGAACTGCTAAGTATGTTTTCATCATTATATCTGTATAAGTCCGTTTCCGATGTCTCTGTATTTCAAACCTTCGATGGGTTTTGCCTTCATTTCTACGAGTTCCCAGATTTCTTTTGCCGATTTTTCGGGAAACTGTTCCATATATAAGGCAATAAACCCTGAAACATGCGGTGTTGCCATGCTTGTTCCGCTCATTGCGTAATAATTGCCGTTTTTATTCTTAGAATTTTGGGGATAAGAACTGATGATATCGACTCCGGGAGCGCAGATATTGACGTTTCCTCCGGTTGAAGGATTTAAGCCTGCGTTGGAAAATTTAGCTACTTTCATTTGTCCGTCAATCGCTCCGACTGCCATTACCGACATGGAGTTTGCAGGCATGGAAACAGGTTTTGGAACAGCCGGTCTGTTACTGTCGTTTCCTGCTGCTGCAATAATGATGCAGTTGCTTTCCAAAGCTCTTGCCCCCACGGTTTCAAAAAGCGGAGAAGGTGCTTCATTCAGCAGAACCGGAGAAGCGAGTGAAAGGGACAGAATTCTGAATTTCTTTGTAATTGCCCAGTCTATAGCATCAATAACGCTGCTTGTGGTTCCTTTTCCTGCATCGGAAAGCACTTTTGCAATTTTTAAATTGGCATCTTTTGCGATTCCGTACCGTTTTCCGTTATCCAGCCGAATGTTTCCTGTTGCAACTCCTGCACAGTGGGTTCCGTGACCGTTGGGATCGCGGCTCCAGTCTTCTCCGGCAATAAAGGATTTGCCTTCAATATTTCTTCCGAAAAAATCGGGATGAGAAAGTTCTAGTCCTGTATCCAGAATACAGATATCAACACCTTTTCCCGTGTATAAAGAATTTCCGAGACCCAAAGCTTTGAGCCCCCATTCCATTTCTACTAAAGGTTTTTGAGGTAACGGTTTATTTATAATGTATTTTTCCAGCTCGGTGATTTTGTCTGCAATCTCTGCGGACTGTTTTTTCAGTTCACTGATGATGGAGAGCTCATCCGCCGAAAAAAAATCTCTTTCTTTTTCAAAATAAACGATCGGGTTAGAATCGTTTTTCACAGCGCTTTTCAACTGTGCTTCATCCATATTTTCAACCACAAGAACACCCAGATTTTTGTAGAGAACTCCGTTATCTTCATCAATAACATCATAGGCTCGGTTTTCTGCGGAAAGAAATTCTGATGAGGTAATGTTTACATCAAATTCATTTTCAATTTTTTTGAGGGAATTTTTATGCTGATCTTCGAGAACAACAATGTATCTTTCATTTTCCATGGGTTTTGTTTTTAAATCTATTATTCGCCTTTTAATTTTAATACAAAGGGCACTAAGTTTTTTTTACAACTAATTGTTTTTAAGGCTCACAAAGGTGTTTGGTTACGTCGAATCTTCGATTTCACTTAAATTAAGAAACACAGAGATTTTAAATTATTACAGATTAGTTTAATTTTAAAAGAACTTTTTCAAGAAGCAGATAGATATCTTCCGAGATCATCTGTAATCTGAGTTTTTTATTAATTCCGGCAATCTGAGTGTTTTGTTTGATTAAAGAATTCCAGAAGTCTTCAATTTTTGGTACATTGACGAGACTTTTCACGATTTCGTCGTTCAGTATTCCGTTTTGATAGAGAGAAACAATTAATCCTGATAAAATTTCTTCTGCTTCATCCAGTTTTTTATGCTCTTTGGTGTACATTTCCATTAAAAATTTGTGGACACTTTCCATTGCGCTGAATGAAAATCCCCAAGTCAGCTCACGTTTTCCCGAAGCTATTTTTTCCATCTGAACGGGATTAAATCCTCTTTTTACAGTGGAAATCATGTTCATAACCTTTAAAACTTCAGATTCGTAAGTAGTATTTCCTTTGATCTTCAGGTAATCTAAAAATTCATAGAGAAATTCCTCAAACTGCGCATCAAAATCGAAAGACTTCGACAGATAAAGCTCCTGAACTTTATTAAAATGTTCAAGCAGTTCCTGAATTTTCTGTATTGTATGATGAACAAGTTCCTGCATTACTCAAAAATTATCTGTTCGACTTCTTTACCGTCCTTGTCTTTAAAAGAGACGATTCTGATTCCTTCGTCTTCCATTTCCACATGAAGATTGACGAAAAGCTTGTCTTTGTCTTCCGCAGAGTTGGTATTGGGATCGATGTAGATGTTATTGATTTTAGAATTCACGAGGCTGAATCTGTTCAGCAAAGCATTACTAAAAATTTCTTTCAGCTCGTTCACTTCCTCTTCGCCGTTTCCTTCCTGCACGCGGAAAATTCCGGAATTTAAACTTTTAACATTCTGTCTGAGATCAACTTTAAGCAATTCTACAGAAGGTTTTTTACCAAATTTCTGGTCTCCGGTTTCAAGTGCTTTAAAAAGACTGGTAAATTCTTTGGTCTGAAGCTGTTTTTTGCTGATCTCCGTCATATTGAGGTTTTTCTCTTTATTGACAAGGCGGATTTTTTTGTTAACATCTTCCACAAGCTGATCTTCGCTGTACTTGAAATTGTACTTCGAATCTGCATCAATATCTGTGATCTTGATGGGGATATCCATTTTTACACTCGGAAGCGAATATCTTGGAACTTTAAAAAACTTTAAATACTCGTGTTTAGCATATTCTTTTGCGATCATTACCGCATTTTCGTCTGCTTTTTTACGAGCCTGAATTATCTCGTTGTTGAGATAATCCAGGTAATCTGATAATTTAATCATTTCTCGTAAAGGGTTTTTATTGTGCGAGTAATCCTAAAACTTTTTCCAATCCTGCAGGCATTTCGTCGTTGGTTGCTCTTACTTTTACGCCCAGAGAATATTCTTTTTCCACTTTAATTCCTGTGGCTGAAGTTCTTTTGTAAGAAACATCCACTTTAAACTTCACAGGTCCGAAACCTCCTGAAGCTCCCGCAGTGATCCCGAATTCATCGCTTACATCTTTGGTGTAAGTAGAATTTAATTTTACATTGAAATCCACTTCGCAGGTTTCAATTCTGAAGCTCGGAACATTTAGTAATGCAATGAAAGGAACTGAAATTTCAACATCGTTCATTGTTTCTTTAGGATTGGTGGAACTTTCGGGTTCTGCCGGATCAAAATCTGGGTTTGGTCCCATTTTTTTGTACTTGAATTCCGCCATACGAAGTTTGCTGTCGCTTCCATCCTGCTCAAATCCTACTTCTTTGATGAAATTTACTGTGCTGATTGATGCATTCGACTGTGCTTTTACACACGCATCCAACGGACCTCCGATGATGGTTGCAAAATCGATGCTTCCCAATTCTGCTGCAAAATCTGCACTTTCGGCTCCTGAAGTTTTGAAAACCTGATCATCTGCCGCCATTCTTCCTGCCATCATTTTCATGATTTCTGAAGAAACGGCTGCGAAAGATTTTTCCCACTTCTCATCGTAATTTTTCTTGAAGTCTTCAATAATGCTTACCAATTCTTTGTTGGAAAGGGAAGAAAGCTCGGAAGTTTCAATACCCGATACTTTTTCGTAGACTGCAGGACTTAAAGATTTTTCCAGTCCTGTTAATAAATCAATTAATTCACTTTTTGTTTTCTTGGTGTGGTTCGCTTCCAACACCGACTTTAATGTTTCCATGTTTGGTTGTTTAGGTTATTAAAAATTGATACTGCAAATGTATCATCGCCTGTGATGAGTTGTCTCAGTAATTCACCTAAATTTCAACCGTAAAATCACCCAAATAAAAAAAGTAGATTCCCCATTGAGAATCTACTTTTTGCTTTATTTAAAGGATTTTTTTCTTTTTAAATTAGAAAACAATTTAAATTTTTCTAATTATCCGCAATATGCTATAATTAAGTGTTGTTTGCTGTAATCATTATTATTTTTTTACCACAACGTACACTAAGGTTATCCACAAAGCTCACAACTATTGTGTTCCTTGTGAAATCTTTAGTGTTCTTCATGGTTAAAATCCAAGTATGATAAATAACATATATCAAAATAAATTTTTATACACATTGTCATTCCGACGAAGGAGGAATCTCTACATAAGATAATAGATTCTTCACTCCACTTCTGAACTGCGTTCGTAGACTTTCTGTCTATGTTTAGAATGACAAACGTATTACTAATCTTAACTCCTTAAAATTATTCTTAATGGTTAAAATTTAAAATTAATTTGATTTTTTTGCTTTAATCATGGCTTCCAAAGCATCCCACATTTCCTGCGGAATATCTTCAAGCATGTTAAATTCACCTGCTCCCTGCAACCATTCTCCGCCGTCGATGGTTACCACTTCGCCATTCATATAAGCGGAATAATCTGAAACTAAGTAAGCGGCAAGATTTGCCAGTTCCTGATGTTCTCCTACTCTTCTTAAAGGAACTTTCTTTCTCATATCAAATTTTTCCTGCAGGTTTCCCGGAAGCAATCTGTCCCATGCTCCTTTTGTAGGGAAAGGTCCCGGAGCAATGGCATTGAAACGGATTCCGTATTTTGCCCATTCCACCGCCAAAGATCTCGTCATTGCCAAAACGCCTGCTTTTGCACAAGCGGACGGAACCACATACGCAGAACCTGTCCATGCATACGTTGTTACAATATTTAAAACCGTTCCCGGTGTTTTGGAATCGATCCAGTGTTTCCCAACGGAAAGAGTACAGTTCTTTGTTCCTTTCAACACAATATCCAGAACAGCATCAAAAGCAGAGTGAGTGAGCCTTTCTGTGGGGGAAATAAAGTTTCCGGCAGCATTGTTGAGCAGGATATCAATTTTTCCGAATTCTTTTAACGCAGCTTCTTTCATGGCTTCTACCTCATCCCAGTTTCTTACGTCACACGCAACGCAAAGAACTTTTCCGCCTGTTTCTTCTTCCAGTTCTTTTGCAGTTCCCTGTAGTTTTTCGAGGTTTCTGGAAGTGATGACTACTTTTGCGCCCAATTCGAGAAAATATTTGGTCATTGCTTTTCCAAGACCACTTCCTCCTCCTGTTACAATGGCTACTTTATCTTTTAAAGCTCCTTCACGAAGCATAGGCTGTGTATAAAGATTCATAATTTAGTTTTAATAGATTACGTTAAGTAGTAAATTTACTATAAATATTTGTTTTGGCAGAGTAAAAAGCTATGCACGATATAGAATTGTAAAAAACCTGCTATACCAAGCTTCATAAAATCAATCCCCAAACATTTCCAATATATACTAAATTTAATCTCTGTAATTTTATTAAAACATTATATTTAATTCATTAAAATTGTACATTTGTTAAAAATTAAGCATAATTATGCCAAGTCTTACTCCTAAAACCAATGTGCTGGGATTTTCGAATGCTTATCATCTTCTCAGACGTACCACTTATAACATTACGAAAGCAAAGATTCTGGATTTTGCAACCAAAACTCCACAACAGGCGCTTACGGAATTGTTTACATTCAGCAATCCTGTTCCGCCGTCTCCGCTTAATAATGTAGGTGAAACGATTGTCCCGACGGCTGCAAATCCTACCATTACCGATACGCAAAGCACAGCAAACAGTGTGAGGAACGATCTTTACTGGTGGCTTTACAGCGCTTTGAAAGATCCTTCTGCCCAATATAAAATTGCTTATTTTCTGCACGTTCTTTTTGTAACGGATGATGATACTTCTTTCTGGACCAACTATGATTATAAGGAACTTCTAAGATTTCACGCCAACGGAAGCCTTAAAGAACTAGCTTTCAGAATAACGCAGAATCCGAGGATGCTTATTTTCCTGAATAATAATGTGAATCTGAGTACAAGTCCCAACCAAAATTATGCAAGGGAGTTTCTGGAGCTTTTTACGATTTTAAAAGGACCGCAGATTGCTGCGGGAAATTATACCAACTATACGGAAACAGATGTACAACAGGCGGCAAGAGTTTTAACCGGATTTTCTCTCACCTCATCGGTTCATCTGGATAAAACGGCAAGACTTACTTCTCTAGATCCGGTAACGAATATTCCGACAGGTCAGGTAAAAGTTAACACACATGACACGGGAACCAAAACATTTTCGTCAGCTTTCGGAAATCAGGCAATTTCGGGAGGAAATACAGAAGCAACGATTAAAGCCGAGCTTCAGAATTTCATCAATATGATTTTTAATCAGGATGAAACGGCAAAAGCATATTGCAGAAGAATGTACCGTTATTTTGTGGGAAGATTAATTACCACCGAGATCGAAAATGACATCATTGTTCCTTTGGCAGCTTCTCTTAAGGCAGATAATTACAATATTATTCCTGCACTGACCACCCTGCTGAAAAGCAAACATTTTTACGATGAGGAAGACAGCATTACGGGAGACCAGACTATCGGAAATATTGTAAGAAATCCTGTTGAGCTTTATCTTCATATGTTTTCCCTGCTGAATCTTCAGGTTCCGCTGTATGGCGTAAATCCTTCGGCAATACACAGTCTGATGAATGTTGTCGGCAATTTCTCTACAAATATGGGAATGCCCATTTTCAGTCCTCAGTCGGTAAACGGATATGCAGGATATTCCAGCAGTCCGAATTATGATAAAAACTGGATTACCACTTCATCTCTGAGAATACGGTACAACAATACAATAGATTATCTCATCAACGGTCTTACCTACAACGGCTTTACCTTTAAACTGAATAATGCATCTTTTGTAAAAGACAGCGGATATTTTTCAAACCCCGCCAACGCAGATACACTGGTAACAGAATTTCTCCAGATGATGTTTGTGGAAGTTCCGGACGGCACCCGTTATGATTATTTTAAAGGTGTTTTTCTGAATAATTTAAGCACCATCAACTGGCAGAATGAGTGGAATAACTACCTCAGTACAGGAAATGCCAATAATGTAAAGATTCCGATCGACAGACTGGTAAAAGCCATCATTAAATCTCCTGAATTCCAAATAATTTAAGATCATGAACAGAAAAGATTTTTTAAAATTAATATCTCTTGCGGGAGTCGGAGCTCCGTTTTATCTTAACGGAATGCCTTCGAGGTTTATGAATCAGTTTTTGGATTTTCAACTGAACTGTGATACGGTTAACGACCGTTCTCTGGTTATTCTGAGACTTGCAGGAGCAAATGACGGATTGAATACGGTAATTCCGATCAGCCAGTACAGTACGTATGCCGCCTTACGTCCCAATATAAAAATTGCCAGTTCAGGAACGGGAAGTTACATTCCGTTAGACAGTACGGTATCTTCCGGTAAGCTTGTAGGGCTTAATCCTTCTATGACGGGTTTTAAAAGTCTATATGATTCCGGAAAACTGCTTTTAATGAACGGAGTTGGCTATCCGAACCCGAATTATTCGCATTTCCGATCAGAAAATTTAATGTTTGCAGGGAAAGACGGAACTACAAACTCGGATCTTCTCGACGGTATTTTCGGAAGATATCTTGGCGCGTTATATCCGGGACTTGCCGGAAATCCGACCACACTGAATCCTGATCCGCTTGCTATACAGATGGGAAATCTCAATCCGTGTCTGTTTTATGAACATACGACTGAGAAAAATATCGAATACAACATGACCGGATTTCAATCGAGTGTTTTCAGCAATTTAAACTTAATGAATTCTGAATATAATGATCTTCTAAATTATATAAAAGGAGTTGCCACGAGTATGGATGCGTACTATGACCGTGTGATGCAGGTTTTCAATGCCGGAAACAATTCAACCACTACTTATCCTAATTCGTCTCTTGGAAAACAACTGAAAACAGTGGCAAGAATGATTAAAGGAGGCAGCAAGACCAAGATTTTTCAGGTGAATCTAAGCGGATTTGATACTCACGTGAGTCAGGTACAGACGGGAAATACGCATTTGGGAACCCACGCGAATCTATTGGCTGATATTTCCAATTCTGTTGCCGCTTTTCAGGCAGATATTCAGCAGTTGGGAATTGCAGATAAAATAATGACGGTTACTTTCAGTGAATTCGGCAGACAGGTTCGTGAAAACGGAAGTGTGGGAACCGATCATGGAGATCTTGCTCCGTTTTTCGTAGTTGGAAACGCCGCAGCCGCAGGAATTTTGGGAGATCATCCTGTATTTACCAACCAGACAAGTTTTTACTATAACCAAAATCAAAGAAGATATGATTACCGGCAGATTTTCGCTTCTCTTCTTCAGGATTGGCTTGGAGCAAGTACGAGTCTTATGATTACTTCGGAGCTGGATTATTACGTTACGGGAAATCAGAAAGTGGATGTCATTAAGAATTCTCAAAAAGCCAATGCGGTCTGTTCAACTTTGGGAACATCGAATGTGGTTTCAGATAAAGGAATAAGGATTTATCCGGTTCCGGCAAGCCAGTTTGTGTATGTGGAATTTGACAACAGAACATCCGGAAATATAAAGTATCAGTTAATGGATATGAGCGGAAGAGTAATTCAAAGTTCATCAGAAAAACCTGTATCCAACCGAATTGAAATTCATGTTTCGGGAATTCCTGAAGGAAATTATTTATTGATAATCAATACAGATTCTGAAGAAATCAGCAGAAAAATTATTGTTTCGCACCGTTAGAAATTTTTATAGAATCTCTAAAATAAAAGTTTTAAAATAATTCAATTTAAATCAAAAACAGCCCGACAGAAATTGTCGGGCTGTTTTTATATTGAACAAGATTAAATTTATTCAGATTAAGAAGCAACAACTGTACCTTTAAATGAAAGAGTCTTTGGAGTTTTGCTGTCGCTTGTGGTAACGTTCACTGTTTTCATGAACGGACCTGCAGCAGCAGCGTTGTAGCTTGCTTCTACAAATCCTTTTTTACCCGGAAGAATAGGCGTTTTTGTATAATCCGCAGTTGTACATCCGCAAGAAGGTGCTACATTTTCGATAATGATAGGCTTCTTGGAAGTATTTGTAAATTCGAATCTGATGGTTTTGGGTTTTCCCTGAGGAATATTTCCAACATCAATAGATTCTGATTTCCATGTAACGTCTGCAAGAATTCTTACAACCGGATTATTGTCAGTCGGAAGTGTATTTGCAAAAAACGGAGAAAATGCCAAAACAGCTAATAATGCTGAAATTTTTAAATTTTTCATGAGTATAAATTTTAATAATTAAAAAGAACCGATTTGTTTTTGTTTTCACAAATGTAAGATGAATATTTATATTAATCCTGTTAACCGGTCTCAAACATTTGTTAATAAGTTGTTAATGATCAGAAATTAATAGATAATTTTGGATATTATTGTTCCTGTAAAATGGAAATAAAGAAACTCAATATTATTATAACGCTAGGTTTTGTTGCTATTATCGGAATTCTGATAGCACAGCTTTTATGGACACGACAGGCTTATAATCTTGAAGACAAGAAATTCAACCAGACCGTAAACATTGCTTTACTGGAAGTGGTTGAAAAACTTTCCGGCGGAAAAACTTCCTTTACAGAAAGCCCGGTTCAGAATATTTCCAATGATTATTACGTGGTAAATATTAACAATGAATTTCACCCTGAAGTTCTGGAACATTACCTGAAAACTGAATTTACACGTTTTCAAATTAATACCGATTATGTTTACGCATTGTACAATTGCCACAGCGATCAGATGATCTACGGAAAATTCGTATCCAAACATCAGGAAAGCCCGAATGAAAAAGTGATTAAATTTCCGAAGCATAAAAATCTGGTGTATTATTTTTCCATCCGTTTTCCGGATAAAACCACGTATCTCATCAGTTCGTTACGTTTCTGGTATCTTCTCACTTTTGCCCTGATTATCATTCTTCTGGTATATGTGTATTCCATTTATACCATTATTCAGCAGAAAAAATTCTCAGAACTGCAAAGGGATTTCATCAATAATATGACGCATGAATTCAAAACGCCTCTTTCGTCGATATTGCTGGCTTCAGAAGCTTTAACGAAGCAGGAGCAGATCAAGGAAAACCCTAAATTACAAACGTATACTTCCATCATCACGGATCAGAGCCACAAACTGAATAGTCATATTGAAAAAATACTGAATATTGCCAAAAATGATGCTTCAGGATTGTCTCTGAAACCGCAGCGAATTGTTTTAAAGCCTTTCATTCAGGAAATTGCAAAAACCGTAAAGCAGAAGAATGAAAACATTTCGATTGAATTATCTATTGATGATAATATTTCCGTTGTAGCCGACGAATTTCATTTCAGCAATATCATTTACAATATTCTGGACAATTCCATAAAATACTGTGAAACCCAGCCACACATTATTATTTCTTCTTTAAATGACACAAAAGGTTTATATTTAAAGTTCAAAGACAACGGAATCGGGATTCCTGCGAAAAACCTTCCTCATATTTTTGATAAATTTTACAGGGTAAACACTTCAAAAAGCGATGCGGTAAACGGTTTCGGACTGGGACTTTTTTATGTAAAAAAAGTGGTTCAGCAGCATAACTGGAAAATTTCTGTTGAAAACAACAGCCATCAAGGAATCACCACTACCCTGTTTTTGCCATTGTAAAGAATATGTGTAATCATGGAAAAATCTAAAATTCTCTACGCCGAAGACGACAAAACCATTGCGTTTCTTATTCAGGACAGTCTGGAAAATCATTACGATATTTCCTGCTATTCTGACGGAAAATCTGCTCTGGAAGCTTTTAACAGAGGAAGTTTCGACATCTGCCTTCTGGATATCATGATGCCGGAAATGAACGGTTTTGAGGTTGCACAGCATATCAGAGAAAAAGATTCTGAAATTCCCATCATTTTTATTTCTGCCAAAGCACTGAAGGAAGACCGGATTAAAGGATTGAAAATAGGAGCCGATGATTATCTGGTAAAACCTTTCAGCATTGAAGAGCTTATTCTTAAAATTGAAGTCTTTCTGAGAAGATCTAAGAAAAAAGAATCTGCACCAACAAAATACAAGGTCGGAAACTATGATTTCGATCCGAACAATTACACCTTACACAATTCGGAAAGTACGGTAACGCTTACTCAGAGAGAATCGGAGCTGCTTTTATTTTTTATCCGAAATAAAAATACCGTTCTCAAAAGACAGGATATTCTGAAGGCGGTTTGGGGCGATGATGATTATTTTATGGGACGGAGTCTCGATGTTTTTATTTCAAGGCTGCGAAAAGTCTTTTCCGGCGAAGAAAATATTTCCATTGAAAATCTTCATGGGATTGGCTTTCGTTTTTCTGAGAAATGATTTTTTGTTTTTGGTTAATCGTAAAGGCACAAATATTCATTAAATAAGGTCTGATCTTAAGGTGCAAGTATTTCATCTACTATAAATAAACATCAATCCTTGTGGATAATCTTTGATTTTCCTGCGCTTAAAGATTTGAGACGAATAAAAATCCTGCGTCTTACAATAAGAATATTTTTTATTTATAAAAAGTTTAAACCAACTCTTTATTTAAAATTTAAAAATCTTCTTTAATTTTTCGTTTATGCGTCTTTCCCCACTGCGAAAGCGCCATAATAACAGGTTTCAGGGTTCTGCTGTAATCTGTTGAGATATATTCTACGATAACCGGAATCTGCTCTGCATGCACTACTCTTTTTACGAAACCGTTCAGCTCCAGATCTTTGAGTTCATTGGAAAGAACTCTTGCGGATATTCCGGCAACGATTCTCTGAAGCTCATTGAATCGGATATTTCCGTTTTCATGTAATGCTATAATGATTTTGAGCTTCCATTTGCCGCCAATTACATAAATAGCATCTTCCACGGAGGAAAGATGTCCGCTGCATTTTTCAGCCGTCATAGGCTCTTCAAAAACCATCGTATTTTCCATGTGTTTCAATTTTAACTAATCTACAGGTTACTGCTAACCTTTTGTTCACTACTAACTTTTAATAAGCAAATGTATATAATTTTGCTGAAGAAATTTAAATTTTTAAAAATGAAAAACATCCTTCATATCATTTCAAGTCCGAGAGCTGAAATATCGGCAAGCAGAAAATTAGGAAATGCCGTAGTGGAAAAAATTAAGGAAAAATATTCTGATGCTGTAATTAAAGAGCGTGATCTGACAAAAGACCACGTTCCGTTTCTGGAAGAAAAGCACATTAATACGTTCTTCTCTCCGGAGGAAAGCCATTCTGCAGAACAAACGGAAATCAGCGACTATTCAAAAGGACTGATTTCAGAATTGCAGGAGGCAGATATTATTGTAATTGATTCTCCGATGTACAATTTCTCGGTTCCGGCAACACTCAGAGCGTATTTTGATTTTACTTCAAGAGCAGGATATACTTTTAAATATGATGAAAACGGTCCCAAAGGTTTATTAAACGATAAAAAATTATACATTGCCTTTACTTCCGGAAATATTTATTCTGAAGGACCTTATCAGGTTTATGATTCTAATGTTCCTTATGTAAAGAATGTTTTTGGATTTTACGGAGTGTCGGACGTAAGTGTTTTCCGTGCTGAAGGTTTATCAATCCCCGGGATCCAGGAAACCGCTATGGAAAAAGCAATTGAAGGAATCACTATTGATTAATTTTTCAGATATAATTTAGAAAAGGGAGACTTACGAATTTGTAGTCTTCCTTTTTAATAGTTTTTGGCTAAAGCCGATTGATTATTTATAAATGAAAAGCGGGCTAAAGCCCGCTCCTATTGATATCGTTCTATTTTATATTTATCACTCAACTTCAAAAAGCAAACGCTCTCCGAATTTCTGTTCATTGATTTTTCCGTTTTCGTAGACCAGATTTCCGTTGACAAAGGTGTGGGTTACTTTAGAATGGAAATTCATTCCTTCCAATGGACTCCAGCCGCATTTGTAGAGGATATTTTCTTTTTCTACTGTCCAGTTTTCGTTTAAATCTACCAAAACAAGATCTGCTTTATAGCCTTCTTTGATGAAACCTCTTTTCTCAATTCTGAATAAAATGGCAGGATTGTGAGCCATTTTCTCAACAATTTTCTCTAAAGAAATCTTCCCATTTTTATAATTTTCCAGCATTACCACCAGAGAATGCTGAACCAAAGGTGCTCCGGAAGGGCATTTTGTATACACATTCTGTTTTTCTTCCCATGTGTGAGGCGCATGATCCGTTGCAATCACATCAATTCTGTCATCCAGTAACGCTTCCCAAAGTCCGTCTTTGTCTTTTTGGGTTTTTACGGCAGGATTCCATTTGATTAATCCGCCTTTTGTTTCGTAATCTTCATTGGTGAAAGTCAGGTGATGAACACAAACTTCCGCTGTAATTTTTTTATCTTTTAAAGGAATATCATTTCTGAAAAGTTCTGTTTCTCTAGCAGTCGACAAGTGGAAAACATGCAGTCTTGCCCCTGTTTTTTTTGCTAACTCGATGGCTTTCGAAGAGGATTTATAACAAGCCTCTTCGCTTCTGATCAGATGATGGAATTTCACCGGAATATCTTCGCCGTATTGATCAATATATTGCTGGGTGTTTGCTCTAATGGTTGCTTCATCCTCACAGTGAACGGCAATCAGCATTTTTGTATTGCTGAAGATTTTTTCCAGCGTTTCAGGATTGTCAACCAGCATATTTCCGGTGGAAGAACCCAGGAATAATTTAATTCCGGGAACATTTCTAGGATTTGTCTTTAATACTTCTTCCAGATTATCGTTGGTTCCGCCCATCATGAAGCCGTAGTTGGCGTAAGCTTTTTGAGAGGCAATTTCGTACTTATCTGCCAATAATTCCTGTGTTACCGCATTCGGAACGGTATTGGGCTGCTCGATAAAACTGGTTGTACCTCCTGCAATTGCCGATCTCGATTCTGTTTCAATATCTCCTTTGTGCGTTAATCCCGGTTCACGAAAATGTACCTGATCGTCGATAACACCCGGTAAAAGAAATTTCCCTTCGCCATCAATAATCCGGTCTGCTTCTTCGGAAATCTGGGAATCTATTTTGGAAATTAAATCGTTATCCAATAAAATATCGCCTTCAACAATCTTTCCTTCATTTACGATTTTTACATTTTTGATTAAGGTTTTCATTTTTACTTTTTTTTCAAATTAGAGATGGAGCCATGCTTCCAACTTTGTCAAAGTTTAAAACTTTGACAAAGTTCTTCAAAATTAAGGTTTATGAATGAATTTTAATGCAGCTGATAAAAAATCAATTTCTAAATATTTACATTTGCATAAAATTTCACACGTTGTATAAGAAATTATTAGGACAGACAATTATCTATGGAATTGGAGCTATAGCGCCAAGAATTATTTTATTCATCCTAAATCCACTTTTGATTTATAAAATTCCCAACGAAGGTTTTGCAATTTTCACACAGCTTTATGCATGGATTTCTTTTGTGAACATTATCCTTTCTTTTGGCTTTGAAACTGCTTATTTTCGATTTTCTGCTGAAGAGGATAATGAGAAGAAAACATTTAATACCTCATTTTGGTTTTTATTTTCAACCTCTAGTCTTTTTCTAGTTTTATGTTATTTATTCAATCAGCCGATTGCTGATTATGCAGGTTATCACAACAATCCGGAATACATACGTTGGTTTGCAATGATTGCTTTTTTTGATAATCTTCTTGTAATACCTTTTGCATGGCTGCGTTTTCATAATAAACCGATAAAATACTCTGCAGTAAGAATTGTACAATCTGTATTTCAGGCATTTTTTACAGCAGCATTATTCTTCTGGATCCCCGAAAATGTATCTAAAAGCTTTGGATTGGACCAAAATGTAGACTTCCCCTTCTTTAGTAATTTAGCAGGAAGTGCCTTAGGATTTTTATTACTGCTTCCTATTATATTAAAGGTAAGATTTCAGTTTGTGACTTCTTTATTTAGCAGAATGATTAAATATTCGTTTCCTCTAATGTTGGCTGGTCTTGCTTTCATGGTGAATGAAAATTTCGATAAATCTGTTCAAAGAGGTCTTATTTCTGATGAAGAAGCCGGTGCTTATGGAGGATGCTATAAGTTAGCTGTACTAATGACATTATTTGTCACCGCTTACCGAATGGGAATTGAACCTTTCTTTTTTAAACAAATGGATAAAGGAGATGCTAAAAAAACATATGCTAAAGTAGCTGAATATTTTGCATTTTTTGCCTGTGTGGTTGCTTTAGGAATTATCGCTAATATTTCCTGGCTGAAAAGTGTATTTATCCCTAATAAATCTTACTGGATTGCGATAGATATTATTCCTATCATTGTGGTTGCCAATCTCTGTTTCGGAATTTATTACAATTTTTCAACATGGTATAAAGTGACGGACAAAACCAGTGTAGGAACCATTATTTCATGGCTTGGAGCCGGAATAAATATTACCCTTAATCTTTTGGCACTTAAGTATTATCACAGTATGCTCGGTTCTGCGTGGGCAACTTTCGGAGCTTATGCTATTATGATGATCGTCTCTTATTTACTTGGTCAAAAATATTATCCTATCCCTTACAGAATGAAAAAAATGTCATTCTTTCTGATATTATTGGGAGTTTTCAGCTTTATCATTGTTAAATATTTTAATTATGATATTTTAATGAGTAATGCCTTATTTATAACTTTTGCAGGTATCCTCATCTATTCCGAAAAAGAGATGCTTTTATCAAAAATCAAACGATAAATCTGGCTCTTAATTTGCTTATACCAGATTCTGCGTTGCACCAGACAAAACTTGAAAACTCTTGGCAATACTATCACATTCAAAGGTTTTATTGCTATCTTTATAAAAAATTAGAACTAACAAAAAAACATATTTATATCATTTATGAAAATTATTGTTCCTATGGCTGGACGCGGTTCCAGATTACGTCCACATACACTGACAGTACCAAAACCTCTTATCCCTATCGCAGGGAAGCCGATCGTACAGAGACTGGTGGAAGATATTGCTAAAGTTGCGGGAGAAACCATTGAAGAAGTAGCTTTTATCATCGGGGATTTTGGTCCGGAGATTGAAAAATCTCTCATTCAGATTGCCGAAAAACTGGGAGCAAAAGGAAGCATTTATTACCAGAATGATCCTCTTGGAACGGCTCATGCCATTAAATGTGCAGAACAGTCGATGACGGGAGATGTGGTAATTGCTTTTGCAGATACATTATTCCGAGCAGATTTTGTTTTAGATAAAAACTCAGATGGAGTAATCTGGGTAAAAAGTGTAGAAGATCCTTCTGCTTTCGGAGTAGTTAAATTAGATAACTACGGTTTCATTACAGATTTTGTGGAAAAACCTCAGACTTTTGTTTCGGATCTTGCCATTATCGGTATTTATTATTTCAACAGTGCCGAGAAACTGATGGATGAAATTAATTATATCATGGACAATGATATTAAAAACGGTGGTGAATATCAACTGACTACAGCACTGGAAAACCTGAGAACAAAAGGAGCAAAATTCACACTTGGAAAAGTGAATGACTGGATGGATTGCGGAAACAAAAACGCAACCGTAGAAACCAACAGTAAAATTCTTGAATACGAAAGAGATGCAATGTCTCATTTTCCAGCTTCAGCGCAGATCGAAAATTCTTTGATTATTCAGCCGTGTTTTATCGGGGAAAATGTGAAAATTTCAAACTCAAAAGTGGGTCCCGGAGTTTCTTTGGGGAATAACACAATCATCGTTAATTCAAATATAGAAAACTCTCTGATTCAGGAAAATACAAGAATCAACCATGGAAACCTTTCCAATTCCATGATTGGTAATTCTGCTCAGTATTTCGGTGTTGCAAGGGAAATTTCTCTGGGAGATTATTCCGTTCTGGATTTTTTGTCTAAATAATTTTTCGAAAATATAAAATATTACCATAAATAAATTATCTTCAAGCCACACAAAATGTTTTGTGTGGTTTGGCGTTAATATTGCAACAATTTATCAAATTTTCCGGCATGAAAAAGTGGATTCCATTACTTATTTTAACTGTATTTCTTTTTAACTGTAAATCCAGAAAAACAGCCATGGAACAAAATCAGAATACTGACAGTCTCGTTGTGAATGACATGAAGGATCCTGACAAAAAAGAAAATCACGTTGGAGACAGAATGGATTTTTATCAGAAAATTTATCTTCATCCGCAGTTTGAATATCTTAAAATTACCAGCAAAATAACGGCAGACAACATAAAAGTGAGTCCGCTGGATGCAGTCATTTATATTGAAACCGATAAAAAAATATGGTCAAGAATAGACTTTCTGTTTTTTAATGCAGCAAGAGCATTAATTACTCCGGAAGGAATTAAAGCGATGGATAAATATAACAAAAACTACATCGATTCCGATTTTGATTATTTAAATAATCTTCTGAATGTTAACTTTATCGATTATAAAAATCTTGAAAAACTTTTAGAAGGAAGAACATTTTTCACTTTAAGCGACAGAAATGCAAAAATTGTAAAGAATAATGACGGTTATCTTGTAGAATCCATTTCCAACCTCAAAATTTCTACGGAAAATATAGAAAGGGAATATAAAATCATGATGCAATATTCGGATGATTTTGATCTTACAACGGTAAATTTGAGGGATGCTAAATCCAATGATGCCATGCAAATCGTATATAGTGATTGGGAGCTTCAACCGAATAATGTAAAGTTGCCAAAAAATGTTAAAATAATTATAAAAGGAAGTAAAAACAGCCAGATTTTAATAGAAAATACGAAATTTGATTTTTCGAGGATGGAAACACCCTATTCTGTTCCATCTAGTTATAAGAAAATTGAGATTCAATGATTAAAAAATTTAGCTTTTTAATAGGTATTTTACTGTTCGGATTCCACTATGGGCAGAATCAGAAAAAAGAACAGCTGCAAAAGCAAAATGCTGAACTTAAAAAACAAATTGCACAAATAAATACAGACTTAGCAAAGACAAGAGCCGAATCTAAACTTTCGGTTGCTTATCTTGATAACGTTAATAAAAAACTGGCTTTAAGAGAAAAAGTCTATACCAATACCCAGAAGGAAAAGAGGTTTATTGAAGACGATATTTATCTGCGTCAGCTGGAAATTAACCGTCAGAATAAAGATCTTAAAGTTTTAAGAGACAATTATGCCAAGGTTTTGGTAAATGCCTACAAAAATAAAGGGGTACAAAACAAGGTAACGTTCATCCTTTCGGCTAAAAATCTGGGGGAAGCGATAAGAAGAGTTCAGTATTTAAAGCAATATTCTGATTATCAGGATAAAAAGGCAGCGGAAATTACCAATGCCGCAGAAAAAATAAAGCAGACCATTGCCAGAAGACAAAACTCTGTAAAAGAAAAAGCAAATTTATTGGTAAGTCAGCAGAAAGATTTAACAACGATTAATGCAGAAAGAGCGCAAAAAGAGCAGCTGGTTGCAGAATTTAAGAAAAATGAATCTAAACTTACCGCTGAACTAAGACAAAAGCAGACTCAGTCTAAAGCTTTGGAAGGACAGATCAGAAGCATCATTGCCGAAGAAATCCGAATCGCCAAAGCAGAAGAGGAAGCAAGAAAAAAAGCAGAAGCTGAAAAAATCCGTTTGGCAAAAATTGCGGCTGAGAGAGAAAAAGCGAGAATTGAAGCAGAAGCTAAAGCCAGAGCAGAAGCTTTGGAAAAAGAAAGATTAGCCGCAGAAGTTGAAGCAAGAAAAACAAGAGAGCTTGCTGAAAAAAGAGCTGAAGAAGAAAGAAAACGTAATGAAGAAGCAGCCCGTTCTGAAGCAACAGCAAGAGATGAAGCGAGAAAAATAGCAGCCAAAAAAGCTTCTGATGAGGCTAATGCAAAAGCGAAAGAAGCGTCTGACAAATTAACGGCAGCAAGAGCAGCAGAAGCGGCATTGGTAAAGAAAAAAGAAGACGATAAGAAAGCTGCTGAAAGCAAAGCAATGACCAATTATGGCGTTACTACTGTAGCCGGAAGCAATTTTGCAGATAATAAGGGAAGATTAGGATATCCGGCAGACAGAATAGGACAGATTACGCACCGCTTCGGAAGACATCCGCATCCAGTATTTAAAAATATTGATGAGGATAACAACGGGATAAAAATCTCCGTACCCTCCGGAACAAGAGCAAAATCTGTATTTCCAGGAACCGTATCTTCGGTATTGGCAAACAGCGACGGAACAAAAACCGTTATGCTGAGACACGGAAATTATTTTACCATCTATTCCAACCTTTCCGGCGTAAGTGTTTCCAAAGGACAGCAGGTTTCCGCAGGAACACCGGTGGGAGTGGTAGGACAGGATTTTGACGGAACCTATACCCTTGATTTTCAGGTATGGAACGGAAGTACTCCGGTAGATCCATTAGGTTGGGTTTCTTATTAAAAAAAGACTAACTTTGTAAAAATTTTAGAAATGAATACATTAACAATACTGTCATTATCTTGGCAACACATTTTGATCGTAGCGGTCATTCTGCTTCTACTTTTCGGAGGTAAAAAAATCCCTGAACTGATGAGAGGTGTAGGTTCTGGTATCAAAGAATTTAAAGATGCTGTAAAAGAAGAGGACAAACCGGGTTCTGAAAACAAGACAACAAACAACAACTCTTCGAGCAACTAAAAATTCTTTACACTCAATGAATTTTACTGAGACTGCATGGAAAGTCTTCAATCAGGCTATTGAAGACTATCACGTGTCTGATGACGTTAACACTCTAATTAATAACCCGTTCGAAAAGGATACTTTGGAACGGATTTTGTATGCTAAAAACTGGATTGACACCGTTCAATGGCATTTGGAAGATATAATTAGAGATGAAAATATTGACCCAACTGAAGCTCTTCATTTGAAGAGAACAATTGATACATCCAACCAGAAAAGAACAGATCTGGTAGAATTTATCGACAGTTGGTTTCTGAAAAAGTTTGAAAATATTACTCCTAAGCCTGACGCAAAAATAAATACCGAAACAATCGCCTGGGCGGTAGACAGGTTATCAATTCTTGCATTAAAGGTTTATCATATGTCGCAGGAAGCCTACAGAGAATCTGCTTCAGAAGAGCACAGAGCAGCTTGTAAAGCCAAACTGGATGTTCTTCTTACCCAGCATGAAGATCTTTCCACTTCTATTAATCAGTTGCTTACTGATATCGAGAACGGAGATGTTAAGATGAAAGTGTACAAACAAATGAAAATGTACAATGATGAAAGTCTTAACCCAATCCTTTATCAAAAGGGGCAGCAAAAATGAAACGAATAATTTTTTTTGGAGTACTACTAATTATAACATCTTCCTGCGCAACGGAAAAACCCAATTTTTCTCCGTTGTCGAATAGTTTTTATAGCGAAACAAAAGGTTCAGATTCTGATAAAGGAGCCAAAAAAAACATCGAAATTAATGTTCGTGACAATGTAAACGCTTCAGAAATATCCAATCTTATTGCTACTTTTCCGCAGTTTAAAAATACAGCTTTAAACACTGAAATCACTACTTTAAAGTACAGCCTGCAAAATTATCTTTATGCTATAGATGCCGGCAATCTTCAGGGTAAAAACAGAGCAATAAAAGACTTTGAAAAATCCTATAAAAAAATTCAAAAGCTAAGACAGAATCTTAAAGAGGACGACAATGAGGTTCTCAACAGATACTTGGTGAGATTAAAAACCAATATTTCTGCTATAGAAGATTCTGTAAAAAGAAACTAAAAAACCAATTAGGAATTAATGATTAAAATTCAGGCGGAATCCAACGTCCCTACGGAATACGGAACGTTCCGAATGATCGCGCTCTCTGAAAGCGAAAACGACTGGATGCCTCACATGGCGATCGTTGCAGAAAATACAGATTTTTCCAAACCTGTAAACGTGCGTTTTCATTCAGAATGTATTACCGGGGAAGTTTTCCATTCCAAAAAATGCGAATGCGGACAGCAATTAGATGCTGCCATGAAATACATCCATGAAAATGGAGGAATTATTATCTACCTTCGTCAGGAAGGAAGAAATATCGGGATCATCAATAAATTAAAAGCATACTCTTTACAAGAAAAAGGTTTTGATACCGTAGAAGCCAATTTAAAACTTGGACTTCCTGCGGATGACAGAAACTTTGGAGTTGCTATTGAAATCCTAAATTTATTGGGGGTAAAAGATATTAATCTTCTTACCAACAATCCTGAAAAAGTAAAATATGTAACCGAAAGCAATATCCACCTCAACTCAAGAGTCCCGTTGCAGATTCCGGCAAACGAAATCAGTAAAGGATATTTACAGACAAAAAAAGATTATTTTGGTCATCTACTCGATGACAGCGATAAATAAAAAAGCAAAAGCTCCGAAAGAAATTCCGGAGCTTTTTTGTAATTATAAAAAACTGAAAAGATATATTCTTAATTCGCTTTAACTGTGATTACTTTAGACTCATCTAAATTGTAATATTTAATTACCGCATTGTAATCACTTGTATCTACTGTAGATGAATTTTTAGCAGGACTTGCCGGAACTAAAACAACTCTGAATGTCTGGCTATTCAGGTAAGTACTCATCTCAGAAGATGTCATTGTTGCTTGGTCAAAGTTCGCTTCTGTATAAATTTCAAGATTTTGAGAATTGAAAAGTGCATTATAATCTAATTCTCTACCCCCTGAAAGATAATAGGTTTTAGGAATTAATTGCCAAGCATTACTCGCAGCCGGATCTCTTCTGTATACTAAAACCACATCTGTACTTTCTATATTGATAGGAACTGTAAAAGAATATCCGTTCGCATTAGTAAAACTTCCTGTAACATCTCTCATTTTTGGATACGTATCACCGTCACCGACAGTATTATCATTATTATCACAGCTGAATATAAATAAGCTTACAAAAGCCATTATTAAAATTGGAAGAAATTTTTTCATTTTATAAAAGTTTAGTTGTTTATTATTTATAAAGCGTATTCAAATCATATACCAAAAATTTCAAAAACTTTGTTTTCATCATTTTTTTAGTTGTATTTTTGTTCTTATTCAAAAAATTATGAAGAAACTTATTTACAGTTCACTTTTCATTTTCATATTCTCAAGCTCAAAACTATCTGCTCAATATCAGCCTAAAAACATTTCCAAAGACGATTTGAAAAAGGTAAACCAATGGGTAGATAAAACTTATAAAAGCTTATCTCAGGACGAAAAACTTGGGCAGCTTTTTATCGTGGCACTTTACACCAACCGAGGTGAAAATGAAATTGAAAAAGTAAGGAGTATTGTCACCAATGATAAGATCGGAGGATTGATTCTGATGCAGGACGATGCGGCAAGAGAAATCACTTTGGTAAATGAATTTCAGCAAAAATCAAAAGTCCCTTTAATGATCGGGATGGATGCAGAATGGGGATTGTACCAGAGAATCGCTGCGGCGCACAAATTTCCGTGGGCAATGACTTTAGGAGCTATTCAGGATAAAAGTTTAATTGAAAAAATGTCGGCTAAAATTGCGGAAGACTGTCACCGAATGGGCATCAACTGGGATTTTGCGCCTGTTGTGGATGTTAACACCAATCCCAACAACCCGATTATCGGAAACAGAAGCTTCGGCTCGGAAGTCAGCAATGTGGTAAATTCTGCATCGGCTTATGCAAACGGACTTCAGAATAATTCTATTTTAGCGGCAATTAAACATTTTCCCGGACACGGAGATACAAGCACAGATTCGCACACCGATCTTCCGGTGGTAGCACACAATCTTGAAAGGCTGAACAATGTAGAACTTGCCCCTTTTAAAACCCTTATGAATAAAGGAATCGGAGGTGTAATGGTAGCGCATTTATACGTTCCGGCTTTAGAACCCAATAAAGGAATTCCGGCTTCAGTTTCTAAAAATATCATCACCGGTATTTTAAAAAATAAATTCGGCTACAAAGGCTTAATTATTACCGATGCTTTAAATATGGGCGCTGTCGCCAACAAATACAAACCCGGAGAACTGGATGCAATGGCTTTTAAAGCCGGAAACGATATCATGCTGTTTTCACAGGGAGTTGCAGAAGGGAAAAAACTAATTCAGAAAGCTATTGAAAGCGGCGAAATTTCACAATCCAGAGTGGAGGAAAGTGTGAAAAAGATCCTTTTAACCAAATATTTTTTAGGACTTGATAAATACACCCCTAAAAATCCTAAAAACATTAATTCAGATTTAAATAATGATTCTCATAAAACTTTAGTTCAGAATCTCTATTCAAATGCACTTACTTTGCTGAAGGATGAAAAAAAACTGCTTCCTCTGAACGGAAAACAAATATATTATGTTCCATTGGAAGAAGCGCCTTATCAGACATTTGCCAATCGTTTAGGTTCAAATATCATCATTAAAAAAGCTGATGAAATTGCTACGATTCCGGCAAATTCCACAGTGATTGTCGGTTTCCATAAAGATAATTCCACGGCTTACAAACCTTATAAAATTTCAGACGCTTCAAAGAAAGTGTTATCCGACCTTACGAAAAACCAGAATGTCATTCTTAACGTTTTCGGAAGCGCTTACGCCTTGAAAGATATTGATATTTCCAAGGTTTCAACCGTTCTGGTTTCGTATGAAAACAATGAAGACTCGATGAATGCAACAGCCGATGCTTTAAACGGAAAAACAAAAATCCAGGGCAGACTTCCTGTTCTGGTAAATGATACTTTGAAGGCAGGAATGGGAATTGATCTTGTTCCCATAATTGTAAAATAGAGGTGTGAATTCGAAAATTTACAACATCAAAACAACAATAAACTAATGAAAATAGGCATACTTTGCTATCCCACCTACGGAGGAAGCGGAATTGTAGCAACAGAACTCGGAATGTCGCTTGCCAATAAAGGCTATGAAGTCCACTTCATCAGCAGCGCGCTACCTGCGAGATTAGATATTACCAATCCGAATATTTTCTTTCACAGGGTAAATGTTCAGACTTATCCGCTTTTCCAGTATCAGCCGTATGATATTGCGCTGAGCTCGATGATTTACCGTGTGGTGAATCTCTATAAGCTGGATCTGCTTCATGCTCACTACGCGATTCCTTATGCATATGCTGCGTTTACCGCCAAACAGATGCTGAAGGAAGACGACAACGATATTCCCTTGGTTACAACGCTTCACGGGACAGATATCACATTGGTCGGGCAGCATCCAAGTTACAAACACGCCGTGGAATTCTCCATCAACCAGTCGGATGCGATCACTTCGGTGTCGGAAAGTCTGAAAAGAGATACGCTTCAGTTCTTTAAAATCAAAAAAGAAATTCAGGTGATTACGAATTTTATCGATAATTCTGAGTTTGATGAATGCAACGAATGCCAGAGAACACAGTTTGCCAATCCGGACGAAAAGATCCTCATCCACGTATCGAACCTGCGTCCTGTAAAGCGTGTTGAAGAAGTATTGCAGATTTTCAAGAATGTTCAGAAAAAGGTAAAATCCAAACTCATCATCATCGGAGAAGGTCCGGATATGGAAAAAATCAACCAGTTCTTAGAAGAAAATCCGGATCTGATTTCAAAAATCCGTCTTTTGGGTAAAGTAAATGATCTTTACAGAATTCTTCAGCTTTCGGATGTATTCTTACTGCCTTCCGAGCAGGAAAGCTTCGGTCTAGCCGCACTGGAAGCAATGGCAGCGAATACTCCGGTCATCAGCTCGAATGCGGGAGGAATTCCGGAAGTAAATATTCAGGGAGAAACAGGTTTTCTTGCCGAGATCGGAAATGTGGAGGCGATGAGCAACTACACGATCAAACTATTGAGCAACGACGAACTTCTGGCGCAGATGAAAGTCAATGCCAAAGAACAGGCAATAAAATTCGACCTTAAAAATATTCTTCCGATCTACGAAGAAATGTACAGAACCACCATCGAAAATTTCAAAAGTGAGCTTACCAAAGCATAACATTATATAAAGAAAGTTTTGACTTACCAAAACCTAACAGGTTTTAAAAACCTTTTAGATTTATACCATAAAAATACAACGGCTGCATTCAAAAGGATGCAGCTTTTTTATACATTGAGTTTTAGAAGATTAATATTTTTCATGCAAATAATTATTTTCTCTGAAAGGATTTATGACTTTTGAATTATTTATAAAATAATTTTCTTATTTAATTGATTTTCAAACATTTAATATTTTTTTAAATCATTTTTATTTTATATTTGCATTAAACACCCATGACCGAAAAACTACTACAATACCTCTGGAATTATAAAGTGTTCAAGCATTTCGACTTCGAAGATCTTGAAGGCAATCCCGTTGAAATTTCAGACTTCGGGAAATGGAATACAGATTCCGGTCCGGATTTTCTGGCGGCTAAGGTAAAGATCAATGAGATTACTTTTGCAGGGAACATCGAAATTCATGTAAAATCTTCCGACTGGATCTTTCACAAACATTCATACGATCCAAACTATCAGAATATAATTCTCCATATTGTTTTTCAGAACGATTGCGAGATTGAGGAACTGAAAAACAGAAATATCCCGACTCTGGAATTAAAAGATCATATCGACGAAAATATTCTGTGGAAATATGAAAAACTGATCGGCGGAACACAGTTTATTCCCTGCGAAAATATTTTTGATCCCGGCAAAATTCCGGTTCAATTTCATGAAGAAAATGTTCTTAAAAAACTGGCGGATAAATCTTTAGAATTTGAGAAGAATTTAGCTCAATTTAAAAATAATTTTGAAGCCGTTTTGTTTCATTCTTTAGCCTATTCTTTCGGATTAAAGGTGAATGCATTTATTTTCAGGCAAATTGCGGAAAGCATAGATTTTACAATCATTAATAAGATCCGGCAAAACGAAACCCAGCTGGAAGCTTTATTTTTTGGTATCTCCGGCTGGCTGGAAAATCCGGAGGATGAAACGATGAAAATCTGGAAGCGGGAATTTGATTTTATCAAGGCAAAATTCAACATTTCCGATCTTAAATTTCACCCTAAATTTCTCAGATTACGACCACCCAATTTTCCTACGCTCCGTTTGTCGCAGTTGGCGAATCTTTATTTCCGGCATCAGAACTTATTTTCAAAAATCATCCATGTTAAAAATACAGAAGAGCTTTTCGAAATTTTTAGTGATATCAAAGCTTCTGAATACTGGGATGATCATTATAATTTCGGGAAAATATCATCGGTAAATCAGCCCAAAGTTGTATCGCGCGATTTTATCGAATTGATTATTTTGAACACAATTTTACCTCTAAAATATACCTATCATCAATATCATAACGAAGAAATTGCAGACGAAATACTGCTTTTTTACAAAACCCTTCCCTCCGAAAAAAATTCAGTTATTGCTGACTGGAAAAAGCTGGGCTTGAAGTGTAAAACGGCACTGGAATCGCAAAGCCTGATTTATCATTTTAAAAATTCCTGTGAAGAAAAAAATTGCTTAAATTGCGGTATTGGATTTAAAATTTTAAAAGAATCTTCAAATGCTTGACAATATCCGCCATAAAATGGAAAGAGAATGGTTTGGCGTTCTTACAAGAACGGGCGCAAAACTCGGAATTCCTGTTTCTAAACTGAGAGTATTTTTCATCTACTCTACTTTTGCAACGGCAGGATTTTTCTTTTTAATTTATCTGGGACTGGCATTTACACTTTGGGTAAAAGATATTTTTATCACCAGAAGACCCAATGTTTTTGATTTATAGATATGGAATTTTTACAGATCACTTCTACAGAAGATTACAGGGTTAAGGAAATTTTTGAGGCATACTGCAAAACGTTTCCCGAAGACGAAAGAAGAGACTGGGACAAATTGTCTCCGCTGTTCTCACACCCTAAAGTGAAAATAATTTCTGTACTTCACGAAGCTAAAAATATAGGCTACCTCATCATCTGGGAACTCAGCAATTTTGCTTTTGTAGAACATTTTGAAGTTTTTGAGGAATTCAGAAGCCAGAAACTGGGATCTCACATTACCCGTTATCTTTTTGAAAATTATCCAAGAATTGTTCTGGAGATAGAACACGGACATTTAACAGAAGATACGAAAAGACGCTATTCTTTTTATCAGAAAAACGGATTCAGCCTGATTGATGAAATGTATGTTCAGCCAAGTTACGGTGAAGGAAAAAATCCTTTAAATCTATGGCTCCTTGCTAATTATCAGCCCGAAAATCTAAAGGAAGTAAAAGACGAAATCTACGATATTGTTTATCATTAAAATATAAAATCCGAAGTTTTAAATGCTTCGGATTTTTTTCAGTAAAAAACTAATTTACCTGATATTCCAGCTTTATGGTAATACTTGCTTCCTTATCTTTTGAAGCGGTATTGAAGGTTCCTCCATAAGAATAATCTTCATTGGAATTCGGAGCCGTGATCTGGATAACTCCCATCGTTGCTTTTTTCAGATTTCCCAGACTGCTTCCGGAATTTTCAGCAATTTTTTCCGCGCGTTCTTTGGCATCTTTTGTGGCAGAAGCAATCATTTCCTGTTTCACCGTAGCTAATTTGGTATAAAAATAATTTGGCGAAGACGATGTAAATTCTATTCCTCTGTTGATGATTTCCGTAATATTTCTCGAAAGATTTTCAATTTTTGCAACTTCTTTACTTTCAATCGATACAGTCTGGGTAAGATTGTATCCGGTAAATTCGTTCTGAACGTTATTCCCGTTATTATCTGTATAATTCTTAAACTGTTTCTGGATATCAACAGAAGAAAAAACAATCTCATTTTGCTTTACTCCTTTTGATAATAAATAATCGTTGATGGTTTTTCGATCTGAAGCCAGTTCATCATAAGCCAATTTCAGGTCAAAATTATTCTTAGAAAAACTTCCCGACCACGTAATAAGATCAGAAGTAAATTGTTTGGTTCCCAAACCCGTAACAGCAATGGTATTTTCAGACTTGTTTCTGTTTTTAATCGCATTTCCTAAAAGTCCGAGCCCGATAACGAAACCTAATGCTGCAATGGCAATCGAAAGAATGTTTTTATTCATAAAATTTGTGAATTTGTTTCTTACAATAATTTTCCGCTTATCCTTAATTAATCATAATGCCTAATTTTAACACAAAGATTTCTCAAGGGTTTTTAAATATTAACCGCTTTTTAAGTTCACAAAGGCGTTTCACCCAGCAAAGAACCCAAAGTTTTTTTAATGATGAAAAATTGCGGACAGCCATAATAATTTTAATGTCTGTTTACTAAACTATTGCATCAATTCTCATTCCAAATTTTAAGATTTTTTTAACATTTATTAAGGTATTTTGCTTTCTTTGATTCTTTTAACAAAAACAGGAATTGCGTCGTCCATTCTGGATAAAGCTCCGGTTAAATTTTTGGCTCTTACGAAAGTTCGCGTTTGCGGTTTATTCACAAATGCAAATTCTATAAATTCTGAAATCCGCTCCGCAGGAATGCCTTCTTTCGTAAAATATTCGTCTTCCACCCTGTTTCTTACCCACAAAATATCTTCCTGAAGATCATCATACCGATATTGACGCTTCATCCTTCTTGCATCGCCGCTTACAAGATCATACAATCCCT
This sequence comes from Chryseobacterium sp. HMWF035, assembly GCF_003094695.1. Taxonomy (NCBI): domain Bacteria; kingdom Pseudomonadati; phylum Bacteroidota; class Flavobacteriia; order Flavobacteriales; family Weeksellaceae; genus Chryseobacterium; species Chryseobacterium sp. HMWF035. Next base: position 199,500 of record NZ_QEHP01000139.1, read on the forward strand.
GAACATTAAGGCTTCCCAAAAGGATCGGAATTAAAACCTGCTTCACTTCTGCCGGTTTTTCGCGCATTTTTCCTACGGGTTGCGGCAATCCTACCGCATCTTCCACAATTTGCCCTTTATCGGTTTTCGCCACCGCTTTCGAATCTTTATCGAGATCTCCGGTAATTTTAGCCACTTCCACCTCTTCAATGTCTTCCGCAATTCTTGTCAGCTTAATATTCAGCTCTTTGTTTAAACCATACATTGCTTTTATGGAAGATCTTTCAAAACCGTTTCTTACAAAGCGGATTTCGTCATCCGGAGAAGCGATCTCAATAGAAAACGTTCCGTCATTGGCTGTATACGTTTTTTTATCCGCAGAAACATTCATTACCGTAACGGAGGGTAAATTGATGCCATCTTCATCCGTAATCCTGCCCGAAATTTTCTGTTGTGAAAAGACATTCACAAACATAAAAAACAGAATAATAACTAATCTGAGGTTCATAGATCACTTATTTTTGAGGCTGCGGCGATTTATAAGCTGAAATTCTTCCCAACACAGCATTTTTAAACCGGTTCATATCTGCTTCAGTACAATAGCCGTATTTCAGGATATTTTTCCTTTCAAAACCTGTTCTTAAAATATAAAGGATGAAATGCTGGATCTGTGGTTTAGGAATCTGAAGCTCCTGAAAAAAGGTATCTCCTAAAGAATTTTGCAGATAATTCATCAGATCCACATCGTCCCATTTGTTTTTAACTTTCCCGAAACTGTAAATTCCTTTGGTTACAGGCTGTACAAATTCTCCCGGTCTCGCTGCCAAAACTCCCGGAGCCGACTTTTGTGACATATATTTCGCCAGATCGTTCTTCAGTTTTTCCACTTTTCTTGGCGAATTAAGATTTTTTGCATCGATCTTAATATCTCCCGTTATGTTTTTTTTAATTTCCACTTCTGCAATCAGTTCTGCCGCTCTTATCATTGTTACATTAACCGAAGCCGTGATGTTTTCCTGAGTAATTTTACTGTTTGTACGTTCATAGCCCGATTTTACAAAACGAAGCTCGTCTCCTGCCCTTCCCGAAATCATAAAATGACCATCACGATTGGTCAGAACCCGTTCATCAGTCCGGATATTGATCACCGTAACTTCCGGCATCTCATTTTTATCCTCAGAAGTTACTTTTCCGAAAATATAATTCTGAGCATTACAGTTGATGAAAAATAGAGAAGCTAAGACAAAGAATAGTTTTATTTTCACAGGTTATTTTTTATAAAGCAAAACTAAAGTTATTTTTAAACTAAACAACAAGTTTAACCACAGTTAACGTGTTTTAGGATTTCTTTTAGAATTTTATTTTTAAAACTGTTAAATAGCAGTCTGAAATTGTTAAAATTTCACTAAAAAAATAGCTAACTTGCACTTTGAATTCCACTGAAATGCAAAATTCTTATACGGTAATTAATGCTTCGGCAGGTTCTGGGAAAACCTATGCTTTGGTGCAGAGGCTTTTAATGATCTGTCTTCGGTATCCTAATCAGCAGCAGTCGATCAGGAATATTCTGGCTTTGACTTTTACCAACAAGGCAGCGAATGAGATGAAGGAAAGAATTCTGACGTGGCTCGGAAATTTTTCCAACGATAATTTTGCAGAAAATCCGGATTTAAAAAATATTCAGAAGGCATTTGAGGAAGAAGGTCTGAAAATAACGATCGATGAACTGCATCACCGCGCCAAAAAAATGCTGGATTATGTGCTTCACAATTATTCTACTTTAAATATCGGAACGATCGACCGTTTTAATTCGCGACTGGTAAGAAGTTTTTCTTATGAACTGGGACTCGCCAAAAATTTCAATCTGGAAATTGAAGCGGAACCTTTTCTGATTGAAGCGGTTGATAAAATGCTCGATCAGATTGGCGAAAACGAAGTGATCTCCAACTCTTTCATGGATTATGTGGATTACAGTCTCGAAAATAATGAAAGAATAAACCTGAATAAAAGTCTTTACGGTTCGGCAAAAGAGTTCGTGAAAGATATTCATTACGAACATCTTAAAAACAACAAAGATTTCGACAGCACGAATTACGAAAACATCAAAGATACACTCCGAAAAGAAATTGCCCAGAACAAAAAACAGGCAATTGAACTGGCTACACGATCCATCGAATTATTCAGATCAAGGAATATTGAAATTGAAGATTTTGCACAGGGAAAAAACGGAATCGGAGGCTTTTTTACGAAAGTATTAGACTTTTATCATCAGAAAAGACCGGGATTTCCTTTTCCTACGACTGCGGAAGAATCTGTTGTGAATAACTACCGGAAAGGAGCTTCAGCAAAATCAAAAAACAAGGAAGCTGAAATTCTTGAAATTCTCGATCAGCTTCTTGATTACAGAATGCAGCTTATTCGGCTGTATATTGAAACCCAGAAAAAAGAGAAAATTTTATCCGCGCTTCTGCCTTTAAAGGTAAATAAAGATATTCAGGATGAGCTAAAAAAAATTGAGGAAGAAAACGACCTTGTTTTACTTTCTAAATTTAATATTTTAATTAACGAAAATCTTCGGAATGAGCCTTCGGCTTTTATTTATGAAAAAGTAGGCTCCCAGTTTCAGCACTATTTTTTTGATGAATTTCAGGATACTTCAGAATTGCAGTGGCAAAATTTTATTCCTTTGAGAGATCATGCCATTTCATCAGAAAATACTTCTTTTACGTTGGTTGGAGACCCGAAACAGAGTATTTACCGATTTCGTGGAGGGGAAAGTAAACTGATGCTCGATATCATCAACAAAAAAGAATTTTCTCCAAAACAGGCAGATTTGCTGGTTTTAAAAGACAATTGGCGAAGCGCGAAGAATATTGTTCACTTTAATAATGAACTGTACAAATTTCATTCTGAATCTTTATCAGAAGAGCATAAAAATATTTTCGGAACTGATGCCGAACAAAATCCGAAATCGTCGATAGAAGGCCGTGTAAAAGTAAATCTGATAGAAAATCTTACGAATGAGGATTTTTACAACGATACGTCTGAAAGCATGAGGAAAGATATTCAGGAGATTCTGGATAACGGCTTTAAATTTTCAGACATTACGATTCTATGCCGTGGAAATTTTGATATTTTCAGCTATTCTCAAAAACTGGGAAATCTGAAGGTAAATTACAAAGGTGAGGAAACGAATATTAAAACGATTTCCGATAAAGGTCTTACCTTAGAATTATCCAACACGCTTAAAGCCGTCATTGAATTCCTGCGATGGGAAAGCAATCCTAAGAATAAGCCGAATCTGATCATGATGATGTATTACCTGAATAAACTGGGAAGAATTCAGATGGCCGATTTCACCCTGGAAATGAAGGAAATTTTAGGAATTGAAACGCACGAAGAAACGTTACACTTTATTCAGGAAAAATACGCTCTGAAGCTTAAGCAGGACAATTTCCCGAGATTCAATCTGTACAACTTTGTTGAGTATTATATTAATGAATTTTCTGTTGAAAATAAAGAGACCGATTTCCTGCTGAACTTTCTCGAGATGCTTTTCAATTTTACACAAAATGCAGGAGCAAGTACGAAAGAATTTCTGAAATATTGGGATGAAGAGGCTTCGGCATATACGATTCAGGCTTCGGAAAATATTGATGCGATCCAGATTATGACGATCCACAAAGCAAAAGGGTTGGAGTTCCCGATTGTTTTTATCCCGATGATTAATAAAAATCGTGATGCCGAGTTCACCAATTGGTTTGAAACGAGCAATGACAGTGCTTTAAAGTCGGTTAATATTAATCAGTTCAGTAAAAATCTTGAGGTGTACGATGAGGAAATTCAGTATTTCAACTTACAGAATTCTTACAAAAACTTTGTAGACAGGCTGTGTCTGCAATACGTTGCGACAACGCGACCGGTAGAGCAATTGTATTTTTATATCCAAAAAGCGAATAAAACGTCTAACAATCTGGAATTGCTGGAGTTTTTACAGTCTAAAAATCCGGAAAATCTGGATGAATTTGATCTGTATGAAGTGAATCCTGAGATGCTGAAAAAGCATTCAAGGGACAAAACCTCCCATTTTGAAACGAAGGATATTCAGAATTTAAAAAACATCAACGAAAAAAATACGTCAATTAAGATTGCCACTCCGTCAAAAAATTATCAGGTACGGGTTGAAAAAGTAAGAATCGGGCTTTTTGTCCATGAATTACTCTCGCAGATTAATACGGCAAAAGACATCAGAAAAGTTCTGGAATGCTACGTCCTCGATGGTCATATAACTCTTGAAGAAAGTGCCGAAATTGAGAGAAATTTAGAAGAAATTATAAAAAATAACGCCGAATTTTTTGATGAAAAATGGCAGGTTATCAATGAAAAAGACATCATGATTTCCGAAAACGGTGAAAGCAGCGTGTATCGTCCGGACAGAATTTTAAAGAGTTCCGAAGGCTACGTTATTGTAGATTTTAAAACGGGTGAAGAATCTGAAAAAAATGACAGACAGATTGCCCATTATAAAAATATTCTGGAAAAGCTGGGAAGAAAGGTTTTGAAAACGCAGCTTATTTATTTGTAATCTCAAATATTGTATTAAGAAACGTCTACGGCGGCACCTTCGGTGCCGCCGTAGAC